>JAGPJJ010000062.1 GCA_018054505.1 Prevotella sp. | reverse complement strand
CCCATTTCCAATCCTGCAGACTCCACAACTTCATTCTTTGCATGCTTTAAGAATACATACACAAGATGATAAAAAGGAGGGTAATGAAATATCGCACGCTCATCAAGCAAATCTTTATGAAAGCCTTTAAAATCATGAGTAACAACCTGACTTATAACAGGTAGGTCAACACTTTTAGTCTGCAACATAACCAAACCGCGTTTACCTTTACGTCCAGATCTACCACTAACCTGACTCATCATCATGAAGGCATGTTCGTAAGCCCTGAAATCAGGATAGTTCAACATGGAATCGGCATTAAGTATCCCGACCACGCTGACATTGTCAAAGTCAAGTCCTTTACTAATCATCTGTGTTCCAATCAGAATATTAGTCTTACCTGCAGAGAAATCAGTTATAATTCTTTCATAAGCATTACGAGTGCGTGTCGTGTCAAGATCCATTCTTGCAACTCGTGCTTCGGGGAAGATATCACAAATACGTTCTTCTATCTTTTCGGTACCATAACCGCGTCCGTTAATCTTTTCACTACCACAATTCGGGCACACTGTTGGAACTGTATACGTAAAACCACAGTAATGGCAAGTAAGTTGATTAAGATTTTTATGGTATGTAAGTGATACATCACAATTAGAGCATTTAGGAACCCATCCACACTCTCGACATTCTATCATTGGTGCAAATCCACGTCTATTTTGAAACAGTATCACTTGCTTGTTATTCTGTAAGGCATCATTGATTGCAGCCAACAACTGCGGAGAAAATGGTCCTTGCATCATCTTTCGATGCTGCAAGTCTTTAATATCAATAACTTTTATTTCAGGAAGTTCTATCCCTGCAAAGCGTTTTTTAAGTTCAACCAATCCATACTTTCCTTGTTGAGCATTATAATAACTCTCCATTGATGGTGTAGCTGTTCCGAGCAAGGTTTTTGCTCTATACATTCCTGCCAAGACGATGGCTGCACTACGTGCATGATAACGTGGCGCTGGATCTTGTTGCTTAAAGCTAGTTTCGTGTTCTTCGTCAATAATGACTAATCCTAAATTAGTAAATGGCAAAAAAACAGCACTTCTTGCTCCTAAAATAACATCATACGGGGTATCAGAAAGTTGTTTATTCCATATTTCAACCCTTTCTGCATCACTGTATTTTGAATGATAAATGCCTAATCTATTACCAAACACTTTTTTGAGTCGTTGCATAATCTGCACTGTCAGCGCTATTTCTGGCAAGAGATACAATACTTGCTTATGCTCATCCAAAGCTTTCTTAATAAGATGTATGTATATTTCCGTTTTACCGCTTGAAGTTACACCATGCAACAGCACGACTTGTTTATCTTCGAATTGGGAATTTATATCATCAAATGCTTTCGTTTGAAATTCATTTAGATGCTTTATATTTTCAAGGTGTGGTTTTCCACCATTGTTCAGTCGACCAACTTCTTTATTATAAGTATAGAGAATCTTCCTATCTACAAGGCTTTTTATTGATGCAGCATTGCTATGACTGAAATTCATCAATTCTTCTTTCGTCACCTCAACAATATCTTCAGCATTTAATGTACCATTCAAGCTATCCCAATGTGACATAGCCAGATAATCAATAAGTGCCTTTTGTTGTTTTGTAGCACGTGAAAGAGTATTTATCGCAATATGCAAAGCCTGCTCATTACGATATAGTTCTGTGAGCCCAACATACTGTTCAGTCTTTGGTTTATAACTATCTTGCGTTTTTAAACCAGAAGGCAAGGCTGCTTTAAATATATCACCAAGAGATGATAAATAATAATTAGATATCCAATGCCACAATTTTAATTGATTTGACAGTATCACTGGGTTGTCATCAAGAACAGCAACAATCTCCTTAACATCAAAGTCTGGCTTTTGATCAGTCATACAAACTGCCACAGCAATATAACGTTTACTTTTTCCCAATGGAACAAGCAAGCGAACACCCGGCTTTATCTTTGATGACCAAACATCACCAACGGCATACGTAAACGTTCCGTCTAGTGGTAGCGGTAAAATGACTTCAACATACTTCATAGGCACACAAAGATAAACAAAAAAAAGCAGATATTCATATTAGGATATCTGCTTTTTAACATTTATATAAAATATATCTTTTCGCTCGCTTTGTCTAGAAATAATAAGCTGCACTTATCTGCCATGAATTATAACGGCTGCGAGTCGTATTTGTTATGGCGTTCTTTGATGCATTCCATACGTTTATTTCACCAGTTTTTCCACATACAATATTGTATGCTGCACCTATTTCAAGATGTTTCAGCAAAGTAACTCCTGCACCAAGATTAACACTGAAGTTAGACTTCTTCATCTGAAATGTATTGGTATACGTATTAGTTGATGTCCAATTATAGGAATCATCACCAACATTAAATCCAAACTGAGGACCAGCTGCAAAATAAATACCAGCTACGTCTCCAAGTCCAATAGTATAACGAAGGTTTACAGGAATGTTGATTGACTGCTGTTTCAAAGTCTTGTCATCAACTTTACCATCGCGTTCATCGTATAAAGCTGCTGCATCTACACCAAGCCCAATAACAGGAAGTGTAAACTTAACTGTTGGACCAACAAAGAAACCTGTACGGTTTGATGTATTAAAAGCATCTTGACTAAATGACATATTTGTCAAATTCAATCCACCTTTAACACCAAATTTTATCTGTGCATCGGCATTTGAGACAAACATCGTTGTCATCGCCAACACCAATAAACTAATAATCTTTTTCATTGCTCAAAAATTAATTTGTATTATAATAGTTAATCTCGTTTAATGTCTTTGTCTTCTCACTGTTACTCGAGCATTACCAGTAGAAGATGATTGCTTATGTCGAGGTGCCTTCACAACATTACTACTGTTTGAAACCCTTCGATTCCTTATATGTGAGGTTTTTAATGGCTTTTTGCTAGAACTAGTTTCATTATCCAATGAATCTTTCTTAGTCTTATCTCCCCATATATTCTTTTCAAAAGATGATATTTCATTCTCTATTCGCAACTGCTCTTTATTCAAAGCTGTATCATTTTTACAGTATTGAGCAAGGTTCTTACCCTGCATATTGGCAGTTTTATATATCTTACCCTTATATTTGTTCAAAGTAAAATAGTCATCAAGCGACATAACCGCAGCATTATTTAAATTGCTAACCATTATAGTGCGCTTTGCAAGTAAAGGTGCTAAATCATCATACTTTACCCAAAACAAAGGATATTTTGTTGTTCCATCACCGAAATCATCTGCTCTCTCCATTATAGGGCACAAAGCTATTACTTTAGTATGGAATGTAGCCGAAATCTGATCATAATAAGAGCATTCTTTTATATAATATCCTTTAACCTCAGAAGATGGAATATCACTGTCATCAATATGTATACCACGATCTGTGCGCTCATAAAAGATGTGGTGATCATCAAGAAATGCCAATGGCTTTACCAATGCATCATCTGAAAATCGCTCATTACCATCAAGACGATACTGATACACATTTATTCCACCATGAGACGGTCCTGCCATCATCAGTTTAAAGATATACGTAAAGAGATTCATCTGACTTCCTGATGTTTCTGCTGGGTAGTAAAGTCCAGCATTGGCATCATCATTGAGATTAAGTTCACGATAGACATCTCTGCGCCACACTACATCTTCGTTCATTCCGGCAGCTGTCGGAAATGATATTTGGGAGCGCAAGGTGACATTATCAGCATTTGTCTTCTGTGCTTTTTCAGCCTGCTCGGCACGATGCAAAGCTGATTGCGCCGAAACATGCAGTGACAAAACTGCAAAAAATAGCATAACATATAACTTTCTCATCTTATCTTACTATTATTTCTAATGCGCCATTAAGGACTCTTGTTATTCCATCAGGGCCAACAGCCTTAACATGACTTATATAAAATCTTCTATTACGAGACAGACTACGGAAGGTTTCACGCTGTCGCTCTGAGAAAGCGGAACCTTCTGAAGCTATTGGCAAAGCATTTCCCATATTGTCAAAAAATACGGTTTCAAAACTTACCACTTTAAACTGTATATCAAGCAATCCGTCATCTATCGCGGCATTAATTCCTCTTGCGCCTATAAGTGAAGCCTTAGACATAGCACCACCTTTAAACCTGTTAGTCCCTAATGCTACATAAGCTGTTGGGTCTGGAAGTTTTCTTACATGAAATATAAACGGTGGCAAAGAACGGACTCGTCCATTATCGCGTGCTGTAACATGTACTGTTACGTCTCGGCCAACTGTTGATGGAACAGCAATAAAATGTCCATTGCCCTTTGATATCATACTTCCTCCTGTCATTGATATTGAGACCGCATTCGCTGGAACACCCGGAACACTTACACTCATTGGATTATGGTATCCAGCGTAAAGCACATTCATCATATCCGCAGCAACAGTTGCACTATTTGGTGCAGGGATTACATTATATTTCTGCAAGAAATTTCGCTTCAAGAAGTCTCCATTGCGATTTTGCATTAATATATATCCACCAAAAGAATACTCTCCTACTCCTCCTGCTGTAAATGAATATTGTCCGTTTCGTGTTGAAATCCGCTGTCCATTTACATATATCTGAGGCTGCTGTGTCGTATCAACGGCAGCCATTACGATACTAGCACTGAATTGCTCTCCAGGATAAAGAGTAGTCTTTTGTGGTATTACGAAAGCTGAAAGTTTGTTTACCCTGATATCTTTCATATCTATATTTGATACAAGAGTATGTAAAACTTCACCTTCAGCATATCTCACATCACTTTGCAATTTTGACAACAGCGTTATTGCAGCAGCAACTGGCATATTCTCAAACATATACTCCTGCCAGTTTTTACCTAAAAGTCTTGATTGACGCGAAACCTTTGTTGAAAGATTACTCTCTATAATTTTCTTTTGCTGCGGATCAGCAACCATACTGACAATGCGGGTGCGGTATGAATTAATTGCATTAAAGAGTTTACCTCCTTTGCCACCTATTGGAGATAGCATTACTTCACCTGCAGCTTCAAGGTTATCCTTATTTTCTATATTATAAACATTACCTTTCTCTCCATCTGCCTTTTTCACAATAGCGACTTTCAGTTGCTGTGCAAAATTGTACAAAGAGTCACTCATCTGTTTAACGGCTTTTGCCTTAGCAAACCAAGTCTCTACCTTCTCTGGATTCTTCTTCATAAGACTCTCAAAGTCGGTATACATAGACTCGTTCTCCTTTGATGAATTATCAGTAGTGCGGTTAAGGCTCTCTTCTACAATAGAGAAACCATTTAGCACCTCTGTTGATATATTCAAGGCAAGCATAGCCATCAAGATGATATACATAAGGTTTATCATCTTCTGACGCGGAGATACAAGTCTTTTCTTTATAGCCATTACAACTGAGTATTTTGTGTAGGAGATGCGGCACGCATGTTTATTGTCATTGCCTCAATCATACGTGTATATATGCCGTTAAGTTGTTCAATATGCTTAGCCAGCAACTTACTCTGTTCGTTTATCTGGTCAATCGTGCCAATCTGCTGACTAGCACTCTTCAACTGCATTTCATAAACTTTGCTTATGCCAGTAAGGGTTCTGTTAAGGTTTTCCATTTCCTCACTATCACGAGCAAGTCGTGAACTTTGATCCCCCACCTTTTCCAAAACTTCTGTTAGTTTATTCAGTTCAGCAACATAGTTATTTTGTGCTTCCTCCATTTCTAAATTAGCAGAAGGTATTACTACTGTTGATCCATTAAAATTCACAGGAGCTTCATCTGTCGATACAACTTTTGTTTGCACATTAGGCGCTTTTACAGGCTGTATATTTTCAGACAAATCTGTCTTTCCTTCAAGATATTCTTCCGTCACATGCGTTGGAAGAGGCATGCCATCAGTAGTCTTATCAAACGGTCTATCAAAAGCCGAAATAAAGAACACAAGCACTTCAGTTCCCATACCCAAGAACAACATTATATTGGCACCTGGTAAATGGGTTAACTTAAACAATGCGCCAAGTACTACAATTGATGCACCCCAGCTATAGGCATAGTTTAGGAATGTCTGTCCAGGAACACTATCCATCCACTTTTGCAGACGATAGACTATATTGTATTTACTATATTCAGTCATTATCTATTATTCTTTTTATTACTTGTCGTATTAGCAAGACTTCTTACACATCTGAATCCAATATATGATCGTGGTTGGTTTTGATATTCCCAAGAACGCCATGCTGAACGTATAAAACTCTCTGGATCTTTCCATGAACCACCACGCACACTTTTCTTTTTCAATCTATAAGGATCTTCTTTTGCAGCATTATACTTTAATTCAGGATTAAGATCATTCATCGCAGCTACACCAGATGCAGTATATACCGTACTGGTCCATTCTGCTACATTTCCTGCCATATCATAAAGGCCATTTGAGTTTGAGCCATATATTCCAACCTTACTTGTAATAAGATTACCATCTTTAGTATAGTTTCCTCGGTCTGGTTTAAAATTAGCATAATAACAACCGTTACCATTCTTCATATCCTTATTGTCCCAAGGAAACTCATTACCATTTTTACCACGTGCAGCATATTCCCATTCTGCTTCTGTCGGTAGTCGATAACGCTGCACATACTTAGCTTCAGTTCCAAGTCCTTTTAATAAATAGTCTGTTCGCCATGCACAATATGCATTAGCCTGTTCCCAAGTTACACCTACAACAGGATAGTCATTATATGCTGGATTGCTATAATAATTACGCAAATATGTCTCATTATCAGAATTAGTGAAATCATTCACCCAACATGTTGTATCAGGATATATGTTAACAATATATGTATTAAGGAAATCCCAAGGACCACTTCGTTGGCGATCAATCGTTTTACTTACTATATGTCCCTCGTCATCAACATAAGCAGTATCCTTTGATATCATGACCACATCATTCGAAACAGCATGATCTGTATTGAATGAACGTTCAGCTGGATTGAGACGATTTTTTCTAAGCGCAGCAGTTGCATAATCGTATATTTCATAACGATAATTCATCTGTCGCCAATCCAGTAATTTCTCTCCAGTTACAGGATTAGTGACATATAAACTCTCTATAGCTCGCTGCTCATCTTCATTAGGTCTACGTGGCAATGGTTTATTCCAATTCAAGTGTGGAGTAATCGCATTACCATTTTTGTCTTCAGATATCATATAACTTTCATCTCCCGCATAGGCAGGGTCTGCAAGTCGTGTACGCAAGATACTGTCACGTACCCACATTACAAATTGTTTATATTTTGAGTTAGTTACTTCTGTCTCGTCCATCCAGAAGCCATCAACAGAAACATCTTTAGTTGGAATCTGCGCTCCAAAAAGGGAATCCTGTTTATCCAATCCCATGTGCAGATATCCTCTATCTATTTTCACCATTCCAAAAGGCGTAGGTTCGTTGAAGCTTTTGCCACCTCCTACACCAACGACTTCACCGCCGCGTCCTGCCATTGACATTGTTCTACTTCCAAAACAACCTGTCAAAGCAAATGCCACAATGACTGTACCTATGAATATTAATGTTCTATTTTTCATATATTTATAATATGCGCACATTCTTATGTTTGTTTTTCCCTTTCTTCACCATATTTATATCCATCTGATAACCTACAAATAATTCATGGCTACCATTTCCTGGATTAACAGCTGATGTATAAACCTCATAGCTATAGCCCAATACCATTCCATGAAATGTTCCTCCTATGAGAAAAGTCACGGAATTAGTAGGACTATATGAAAGTCCTCCATACATCATTTTGTCCTCATGGCAATACACCAATCGACTGGTTATATCAGCTCTGTAGGCTGTTCCGTCGGTTCGAACAATAAAAGATGGCTTTATTGTTACAAACGGATTATTGAGTTTAATATTGTATCCTCCTGTCAAATAATAAGTTGGATCAATTTTGAGTTCATTGCTACCTCCCAACTTTATTAATGGCGAATTAATATGCTGCCCAGAAACACCTGCATACCATTGACCTCTTGCATAGTAGATACCAAGAGCCATATCAATTCCATTTCCATTGAGCTGAGTGGTTGAGAAAGCAGGATCAGAACTTTCATTTAAATCCACTTTAGATCCGTCAAAATCTTCACTGATCACCCCAAGCTGTGCGCCAAAACTTATTATACCCTTCAATAATTTGTGTTTATAAGCATATTGCAAAGCTAACTTTTTATGTGTAAACAGTCCTATTTTATCATTCACAAACTGTACACCAGCGCCATTGTATGCTCTCATAAAATAGAATGGAATATCAGCAGCAGCATACATAGTCTGAGGATTATGCTCAAAACCAGCCATATCCATTGCATAAACAGCATTTATATTTAACTTATCATATTTTCCTACAGATGCAGGATTGAAAGAAGGCTCCATATCAAAATAATGACTAAAAGCCACATCATATTGAGCCCTCATCCCCAAAAAGACGAAAGTAAGAATAATAGTAAATATAAATCTTGTATAACTACGCACGTTAATATAACGTTGTAGCAATGAAAATATTGCAAATATAATAAAACACTAAAAGGTCACTCATAACAGAGTGACCTTCCAGTTTATAAGAGTTTATTCAATACTCATCATCATTCCACAAGAAATCATCCTTTGAAGGATAATCTGGCCAGATGTCTTCAATACTTTCGTAGACATCACCCTCATCTTCTATTTCCTGCAAATTCTCCAACACTTCAAGTGGCGCACCTGAACGGACAGCATAATCTATCAGTTCATCTTTTGTTGCAGGCCATGGTGCATCTTCCAACTTTGAAGCTAATTCCAGTGTCCAATACATAGTGTTCAATTATATTTGTCTTTTAATTTGCGTGCAAAAATAGCAAAATATATTTTATTCACAAGAAAATATACAAATATTTTTATAAATTGCTATTATTATTATTAAAAAAATTGTTTTAACGACCCATATCGTCAGAAATTAACCTTATAATTGCATTTACATTTTGTTGAATCAAAGAAAACAACACCACAATAATATAAATCATATGTCACAAAAGTACGTCTGTCTTCTATGACTTGTTTCCAAAATTCACGTGTTCGTTTATCTCTCTTTATATTCTCAATAATAAGTATTGACTCGTTATTGGAATGTTCAGCTAAATGATTATAGACTTTTTCATAATCACGACTAAGCGATATCCTTGCTATTTGAAAAGTATCAATATCATCAACTTCTGTAAAAGGAATAAATGATGTTGATTTACATCCAGCAACAACATATCTTTTATAGCTATCATTGCCAGCTTCATAATCATACCAACAGTCAGACTGACAATAATTTGCCATTCTAAAATAGAAACGAGACAGCTTTAAAATTAGCGGACCAACATTACCTGACTCGTTTTTTAAGTTTTGATATGCATAGTATGGATAATGCTCATTCACCACATAGCGAAGAAAGCTATATGATGAAGGTGATTGCACCCCAAAGCCACGTGAGTAGCCCATGCGAAACGTCCATAAAATGACTCTTTTCAGATAATATCCTAACATTGTTATCAGATTACTCAAAGTTATTGAATTATCAGATCACTTAAATATAAGCCAAAAAAGCCTCGAAGAATATTGCTATCCTCGAGGCTTCTGTTTAAAAGAAGGCGGCTACCTACTCTCCCGCATTGCATTGCAGTACCATCGGCGCAAGTGGGCTTAACTTCTCTGTTCGGAATGGGAAGAGGTGGGACACCAC
>JAGPJJ010000006.1 GCA_018054505.1 Prevotella sp. | reverse complement strand
TATTAATTTGCAAAATAAAGCTTACTTCAATAAATCAGTCACCTTGGCAGCAAGTTCTTCACCACGTAAGTTCTCACCAATCACCTTGCCACTTACTGCATCTACAATAAATATGGCAGGAATAGCCTGTACATGATACAAATCGTCTACACCACTCTTATCAATACCATTAGGCCATGGCAGCTTTTCCTTCTCAAGAGCTTTCTTCCAAGCTGCTTCATTCTTGTCAATAGAAACACTTATTATCTCTAATCCTTTCTTGCTGTTGGCAGCATAGATATTCTTCAGATTAGGAATTTCCTTACGGCATGGCACACACCAGCTTGCCCAGAAATCAACAAGAAATATCTTTTTACCTTTCACCGTCTTTGCAGCTTCATCAACCTTGCCTTTGGCATCAGTGAAACTGAATTTCGGATAATCTTTACCTACAAGTCCTTCAGGAGAAATCTTTTTCTTCAGCAACTGACCATAATAACTCTGCTGTGCTTCTGTAGAAAACTGTGCCCAATCTGCCGCGTTTTGCTCTGTGAAATAAGAATACAGAGCCAACATTGAGTATGGTCCCCACCATGAGTCTTTGTTGTCAGCAGCAATAGCTTTATAAGTCTTTTCCACATCTGTGAAGAAGCTTTTCTCTGCAGCGGCATAACCTTGGCTCTTTGTGTCTGTATATCCATTATGAAAAGCTTCATACAAAATATCCAGATATTTGCGTTTGGCATCTATCTTTTTAATATACTCAGCTTCAAGCGGACTGTTGACAACTTTGACTCCAGAGCCATAATAAAAGGTTCCCTTGTCTGTAACATTTTTTTCAGCAGTAGTTGTAACCTTAGGAGTTTCTCCCTTGGTAGTCATTAACTGAGCAACATAACCATTGTAACCCTTGACCTTGAATCCCACATAGCGAGGTTCATCCATCGGAACCGTGACAACACACTGACCGTTCATCACTTTGGCTTCAGCAATAGCTGGTTCAATACTTTGATGCGTGCAGGCATACACTGCTTCAAGCTCTGTGCCATCAGGAAGTCCACTGATATTCAAAGAAACAACAGACTGTGCGTTCACTGCCACACTGGCAGAAAAGGCAATTAGTAAAACTAAAAATTTTTTCATTATATTCATATTATTACTTTTCAACATTCTGTGTTATACTGCCATTACCAGCATTACTAATCGCTCCCTGAGGGAATGGGAATGTCCACATATAACTTGAAGGAGAAAGGCTTACGGTCTTGCCGTCTTTGTCTTTGCTTAACGTGCGAGTATAGATTCCCTCTGCGTTATATCTCCTTGCATCAGCAAAAGGAACGATACTGTAAATCAACAGATTATCCTTTTCTTGGCGTATATACCCAATAGCCTCTGCTACAGACGATGCAGTAAGCGGTACATACTTATCAGTACTGACTGTATGCTTTCTTACTGTATTAAGAACATTCATTGCTTCAGTCAACTGATTATTACGTGCCAAGCATTCCGCCTTTATGAGATACTGTTCCACTGTGCGCATACCGTTGTAATTGATAGCTCCTGTGGTAATACCACGATAATAAGTCTCAGAACCAACAGCATAAAGTTTCCAGTTACACTTGAAATAAATATCACCATCTTCAAACATTTTTGCTCTCCACTGTGGCATATTATTGATTCTGGCACCAGAAGAGCTACTACCATAGTTGAAATTATAACTTTCCACGCTGTTGAATCCAAGAGGAGTCTGTGAAGTCTGCGCTGAACTTACAGCGTCTATAACGCTTTTGTTAGCATTATAAAAATCATTCCAGTCTATCAGTTTGTCATTTATAGCAAGAGCCTTGTTAGCGTATTCCAAAGCGTCTGTATAATCCATCATCTGCAGATATATTCTTGCTAGCATCGCGTATGCAGCTCCCTTGCCAGGATGCAACACCGTGGTGCCCATGTCAGGAAGATATGGAAGAGCCTCGTTGATATCATTTATCATGAAATCATAAATCTGCTTTACCGTAACCTGAGTATAATGGGCCCCACTTCACTGCTTGTTATCAAAGGTATGCTGAGCTTTACTGCAGCACTACCGCTCTGATAAGTATCTGCATAATAATTTGCCAACAGAAAATAATGCATCGTCCTAAGCACTTTGGCGTATGCCATTACTTCATTTTTTTTAGCATCAGTAGCATCTGTTGCTATAGGCGCATTCTCTATCACAAGATTACAATAGTTTATACCTGAATAAGCAGCATAATACGTAGTCTCGTCGCTATTATTATAGTAAACACGGTCTACAGATGTATCCCAATTGTAGTTTGCGGCATACATAGGATAATAACTGGCATTGGAATTAGTGAGGTAGCGGTCGTTTAGCAAATAAGACGACTGACCGACATCCATTCGGTGAACATCATACTCGTCACGCAGAAAAGCCTCATAATCCGCAAGCGTAGTCGGAATCTTCTTCCCCTTGGGTTTCTCGTTAAGATAGTCATTGCACGAAGTAAACAGCAAAGCTGCCGCGAGAACAGTCATTATGGTTGAAATATATGTCTTCATCATATTTTCTTGTTTTATAAATTTAGAAATTCAGGAATAAACCTACCATATAGTTTGTGGCATTATAACCACCTAGCTGGTATTTAGCCTGATCGGTATGTGTCCACATACAAGGATTTTCCACATTCACCTGAACACGGGCATTCTGCATAGACAACCTTCTACATACGGAAACTGGTATGTGATAAGAAAGAGATATATTGCTAAGCTTCAGATAGTCAGCATCCAATATGTTCTGTGAAGAATAGTAATACACGTTGTAAAGTTCTGAAGCCGAATAACCGCTTTCAGCAAATACAGCCCTTGGGACATTCGTGTAAGCCTCATCACCGGCTTTCTGCCAACGACCTGCAAGCGCTGAAGAAGCACTGGCGATATTGGTTATATATCCCAGACGGGAATAAGAACATGTAAGGAATGCCGGATTGATATTACGCATGATATTTCCGCCAGCATAAGTAAACAGAATGTTGAAATCAAAGTTCTTATATGAAATCTCAGCACCAAAAGAACCATTATATTTTGGAACAGTAGTTCCCATATATTGAAGAGATTCTAGATTAGTTGGTTGATGACTTGTTATGTTTCCTTTTTCATCATACACTTGTGGAAGTCCCTGAGAACTTAGTCCAGCCCATTTATATCCGAATATAGCATTGTATTCATATCCTATAGTAGGATAAGATGACGCATAGTCTAGAGCAAGATAATAGACAGGAGCCTTCACATTCACGTAGGTTACCTTATTCTTATTATAGCCAAAAGTGGTATTGGCAGAAATACGCCAGTCCTGACTATGCAGGATTAAACCTTTAAGAGATGCCTCAAAACCACGGTTATTCATTTCGCCGTTGTTTATAGTATATGTGCTGTAGCCAAATCCTTCCGTTGGCACACCCATAGTGCTGGCAAGCAAGTCTGTGCCCTTCTTATTGTAATATTCCAAAGTACCATTGAGTCTATTGCCAAGCAACGCAAAGTCCACACCCACATTAAAGGTGTTGGTCTTTTCCCAAGAAAGTTTTGGATTCGGGCGTGAAGATACAGATCCATATTTGCCACCCACATTATTATTAGTATAGTAAGATGCCACCAAATATGGAGCAGAATTTTTAGACACATTACCACCGATACCATCACTGACACGCAGCTTCAGATAATTCACCCAAGGAGCGTTAAACCATTTTTCCTTACTGATAATCCAACCACCACCAAGGCTCCATGTGGGTTTGTTTTGAAACTTACTGCTAGTACCCCAGAGATTAGAACGGTCCCATCGTAGACTTCCGGTTACTGTATAGCGGTCATCATAAGTATACGAAGCATTACCATATATTGATACAAAACGGTTGGTATTCTCATAAGAGGCGTTCAGATCTGTAGCCTGTAGATAACTGTAGTTTCCCAGAATACCTGTAAATCCGGAAACAAGCGAAGTTTCATCCACAAGTCCAGAACTTAACATATCCGTGTCATAGTTAAACAATTGGTTGCGATGCATATCAATCTTGGTATCACGAGTCTCTGTACCCAAAATAGCAACAACGTTATGCACATTTCCAAAAGTCTTATTGAAGTCCAACTGCTGGCGGAAGTTGAGAGCTCTCACATACTGATCTCTGCGGTTAAAAATATTTCCATAAGGAATGGCATAAACAGCAGAGCCATTTTTGTCGTAAGCAAAATTGTCAACCTCGTTTCTGGTGCTAAGACTCTGCTTGTCACCTATTTGCTCATATTTATATGATGAACGCTCATATTGGAATGAAGCTGAATATTTCAGCCAAGAGGTTAGTTCAATATTCAATCTTGTATAAGCTCTGACGTTAAAACCCTTTGTTACAGCCGTATTGCGATTGAGTTCATCCAAAGGAGTAATGTCGAGATTATACAGTCCATACTTGTTTATCAAATTAACTGTCTCTGTACTCAGGAAACTATTCTGAGTCTTTGTAAAATTACTGCCGTCAGAATTTACCAAATCATCATAAGGAAATATACTATATCCCGGACTCATGACATTATATCCCTGCGCATTATCCTGAGAAAATTTCATATAAGCCCCCATATCAAGAGATAGCCACTTTGTAAACTGAGTACTGTTGGCTAGGTTCAGCCCAAGCCACTGACTACCACTATACCTATCTTCATTGGCATCGTGACGGTAGGTGACATCAGCTTTGAACATATTTTTTCCTGTATTGCTGACAATTCCAAGGTTATACTGCTGATACAAAGGATCACGCTTAGCATATTTTGCCATCTGATCATAATAGTTATACCCTTTTGAAGAAAGACTGTTCAGCGTCTGTTCCATATCGGTTTGGGATGTATTGCCAGCATAATAATTAAGAATACTTGTAATACCTGCGCTTGGATAAACCTTATAATCGAGAAGATTCTGCGCATAACTTGCGGCATTATTTCCTGAAAGATTCGGATTTTGTGATGCCCATTCCTTCTCTAAGTCCACAACAAGTTTAGAATCAGCTATATTGCCGGTATAGACTTTATATGGATGCCAAGTCAATGTGGTACTAAAAGAAACATCCGTCTTATTCGTTTTACTGGTTCTATGCTTAGTTGTAATAACAATGACACCATTGGCAGCTCGCGCTCCGTATATACTTGCGGCAGCTGCATCCTTTAGAACTGTGATACTCTCTATATCATCAACGTTAACATCAGGCAGACCTTCTTCCAAAGAACCATAAACTCCCATCTTGGTATTCTCTACTGGAAAACCATCAATGACATACAGCGGTGTCTTCGTCGCATTCATAGTTGTCACGCCGCGTATAAGTCCATCGTTGTATCCTGCCACTTCTCCTTCAAGCAAACTAGATATTGTATTCATTCGTTTACTCTGAAGATCCGTAGCCGTAACTTTAGAAAAAGAACCGGTAGAACGCTCTTTAGAAAGAGTTTGGTAACCTGTTACTACAACCTCATCAATAGTTGTATGGTCTGGGGTCATCACAAAATTAACATTAGCATTGCGACCCACCTTCACTCTGGACGTACGCATTCCGACATAACTAACCTGCACGTCGTTACAGTTTTCAGGAATCAGAAGTTCATACCTTCCATCTGTGCCCGTTATTGTTCCATAAGGTGAGCCAGGAACATTAACAGAAGCTCCGATAAGCGTTTCACCGCTTTCATCTGTTATCACACCAGATATTGGTCTGAGCCTTTCCAAGCCTGTTTCTTTTTTATCCTGTTTTTTTGTCGCCTTATACGCAATACTGATAAATTTACCCTTAACAGAGTATGTAAAAGGCTTGCCACTCAAAATTTTAGCAACAGCTTCCTCTGCTGTTGCGTTGCTAATGTTGGCATCAACAGTATAGCCCTTGACGTCATCTACAACATATAAAATTTTCCATCCTGATTTTTTCTGCACTATCTTCAGTGCACTTGCCATCGATTCACCGTGTAATGAAAGCGTAATAGCATTTTTGGGCTGTTGCTCTTCTGCATGTAAAGTCGGTGTGGCAAAACATAATGTGACTGTAACAAGCCACAACAAAAGTCTCTTCTTTTTTACCATAAATTAAAGTCTATTTTGTGTGAACATTAATAGATACGTTGACAAATAAAAAATGGTGGCAACAAAAGAAGGAAAAAATATCAAAATGCTTAGTTTTTTATCATTTTAGTTTCACTCTATCACTATTTTTTCACCATCTAGTGTCACTTTAACTTTTCCAAGACTATTAAGCAGTTCAACTGTTTCTTGAATGCTACCCTTACGTTCAGCCGCAAAATTAAGCCTTATATCTTTAAGAGTAGAATCCTTAAACACCACTTTTCTATTATACCATCTGCCAAGAGCATACATAATGTCTTCCAATCGCTTATTATCATAATAAAACACGCCGTCGCTCCAAGCTGTAGTTTCATCCGTATTTACCTTCTTTATATCTGCCTTACCCGCCATATTCATTCGATACTGCTGACAGGGAATTATATTCGTGACTTTGCCTGAAGACATATTTTTCACTTCCACCTTACCCTCAACAAGAGCAACCGATGCTTCCATACCTGGATATGCCTTCACATCAAAAACAGTTCCTAGCACACGTGTCCTAATTTGATTCGTCTCAACAATAAAAGGATGATGCTTGTTTTTGCTTACTTTAAAAAGAGCCTCTCCTGATAGTTTTACAATTCTGTCTGTTCCAGTAAAACTATGAGGGTATTCTATAGAGCTGTTATCATTAAGAGTAATTTCAGTTCCATCTGCCAGATTTATTGTCATCGTCTCACCACTGCCAGTTTCCACTTTGGCTATTTTATCCGCTGATTCACTAATACCAGAAAAATAATTATAACCCAAGACCAATGCTATCATGGCGGCAGCCCCAACAACAGCACTTATAATATATCCCTTAAAATTACGGTGTTCAGAAGTTTCATTTACCTCATCCTCATTTATGATTTTCGCCAATTCGCCATTCACATCAGGAACAGGCATAGTAGCTTCCAACATACTACGCTGTGCTGCTGCAAGTAACTGGAGACTTTTCTGTGTTTCCTCATCATTCTCCAACATAGAAACTTCCTCTTCTGATAATTCCACCTTTTCAGTTGTGGATTTCATTACCTTCATGGCAATATCCTCACTAGTAATATCTTTCATAATTTATCAGTTGTCTATGTATTAATACGTTTCTGGCTCAAAATCGGTGGCAATATCATCAAGGCTTTTTCCGGCATACTTATCACGCAACATCTTAAGAGCCTTCATGATATGACGTTTTACGGTGTCATGATGAATTCCTAACAGCTTTGCCACCTCATCATATTTTAAATGTTCAACATAACATTTATACAGTATTGTGCGAGTGGGTTCAGGCAGCAACTTCATCATGGCTTCTATCTGTAACTGCTGATTATAATGTACAGAATCCTGTACATAAGCTTCATCAACAGATCGGATATAGTATTTGGCATATTTTGAAGCAACAACATTACTGCGCAAGAAGTCTATACACTTACGGAGAACTGCCACCATAAGCATACTTGACATATTTTCCTGCTGAAAATCAGCCCAATGCTCCCATACGCGAGCAAACACTTCACTCACGATATCCTTGCTTGCTTCGGGTTGTCTGGTTATCTGTAAAGAATAATAATACAGATGTTTATACTCCTTAGTAAACAAATGTCTGAAATCATCACGTTGTTTAGCCGAATACATTAAAAATCTTATTTCAAGTTATTCCTAAATGTGCAAAAATGCGAATTATTCAGAGAACTCGCAAATAAAGGCTAAAGTTTATTTGCTACTGTTAAGTCGGTCTATTATCCGATTATTGATTTATCATCTAAATTAAATTCATATTAAAGTCATTCGTAAAGCAACAGAATTATTTTGGTTGTTTTGCCTTTTTTGATATTTATGTTAGGTAATGATGCAGACAATAATGTTGATTTCTGCTTTGCGGAAGATGAGGGATTCAAACCCCCGATACCCGGAAAGGGTATACCGGATTTCGAGTCCAGCGCATTCGGTCACTCTGCCAATCTTCCAATAAATGTCATGCAAAAGTAATGAAAAAAAACGTAAACAGATAATGAAGAATAATTCAACTATCCGTATTTAACAGATATTACACATACGTTATTCAAAAGAAAGTTTCTTTAATCTGCTTTTTAATAGCTCTGCTTCACTTTTACGTACACTCAATGTTATACTACACGTATTATCAAATTTCTGGTCGATAATCTTTGGCTGAATCTCTTTTACGATGTGCATAACGTCATTCATCATTGGATAAGTGAAATCATACTTTACAATTTCCTCAACTTGACGAATTTCAATCTTTGAGTTAGCTATTGCGTCAGCAGCAGCTGCACGATAAGCAACAATAAGTCCACCAGTTCCAAGATTCACACCGCCATAATATCTCACTACGACAATAAGAACATCTGTGAGTTCTGCGCTGTTTATCTGTCCTAGTATCGGCTTTCCTGCAGTAGAACTTGGTTCTCCATCATCATTGGCACGAAACTCTGTTCTCTCAGGTCCTAGCATATAAGCATAACAACAATGCCGTGCATCATAGTATTTCCTACGATACACAGCAATTATTTCCTTTACTTCATCAACCGATTCTATGTGATGAGCGAAAGCAAGAAATTTACTTCTCTTCTCAGTGTAATATCCCTCGCCTATTATTTCTTTATCTATAGTTTTGTATTGATCTTCTGTCATTTATTGTAATTTATGAATAACTAAGCCGCTACGCAATTTCGGCTCAAACCAAGTTGCCTTTGGTGGCATTATCTTACCACTGTCGGCAATATCCATGATTTGTTGCATGCTGACTGGATATAAAGCCAATGCCATACGCATTTCTCCATTATCAACGCGACGTTTCAATTCTTTCAGGCCACGCAATCCTCCAACAAAATCAATTCTTTTATCAGAACGTAAATCTTTTATTCCTAGTATATCATCAAGAATTAATCTGCTAGAAATGTCTACATCTAAAACTCCAATTGGATCTTTGTCATCATAAGTGTCATCATTTGCTATCAAACTATACCATTTACCGTCGAGATATAGCGAGAACTCATGTAACTGCTTGGGCTTATATTCTTCGTCTCCCATCAAAGTAACTTTGAAACTCTTTTTTAAAGCTTCAATAAATTGCTCTGAAGTCAAACCGTTCAAGTCTTTCACTACCCTATTATAATCAAGAATAGTCAATTGACTAGCCTGAAAGCATACAGCCATGAAATAATTATATTCCTCTTTACCTGTATGATTAGGATTCATCTTTGCTTTCTCTGCACCAACAAGTGCCGCTGCTGCCGAGCGATGATGTCCATCAGCAATATAAAGGCTCTGCATCTTGCCAAACTCTTCTGTGATAACAGCGATATCAGCATCATCAGACACAACCCAGAACTGATGTCTAAAACCATCAATAGGAGCTATAAAATCATATTCTGGTTCTGAAACAGCATACTTATTTATGAGTGCATCCAGAACTTTATTATCTGGATAAGCAAAAAATACAGGTTCGATATTAGCATTGCAAACACGCACATGCTTCATTCTGTCTTCTTCCTTATCACGACGCGTAAGTTCGTGCTTCTTTATGACTCCATTAAGATAGTCATTAACGTATGCACCTACAACCAACCCATACTGAGTTTTACCATTCATTGTCTGTGCATAAATGTAATAATGGTCATTATCATCTTGTAGCAGCCATCCATTCTTTTGAAACTTGTCGAAATTTTCAGCAGCACTCTCATATACTCTTGCATCATATTCACTTGTGCCCGGAGCAAAATTGATTTCGGGCTTAATAATATGATACAGACTTTTTTCATTTGTGCCAGCTTCTTCACGAGCCTCTTCTGAATCAAGAACATCATAAGGGCGACTCTCTATCTGCTCAACAAGATTTCTTGGAGGGCGTACTCCCCTGAAAGGTTTAATAATTGCCTTGGTAACGGATCAAAATTAGTGTATGAAAAATAATGTATGAATAAAAAAAAATCCTACCCAGGTCATTATTACAATAAAGAGACTTGGGTAGGATATATAAGTAATATTACTTGTTTACCTTAAACTTAGTACAACCATCTTTAAAGAAAGCATTAATCTGCTTAGCGGCAGCAATACCAGCATTAATATTTGCCTCTGCTGTCTGCGCACCCATCTTCTTAGGTGTTGAAAAATAGCGACCATCAAACTTCTGGAAATCAGCATCTGCTTCAGGCTTGATATCTGTAATGTATTTCAAATCCTCACGCTCAGAAAGCAACTTAATAAGTTCTGGCTCATTAATTACTTCTTTACGAGCTGTATTGATTAAGATACCACCCTTTGGCAATTGATTAACAGTTGCATAGTTGATACTCTTAATTGTTTCAGGAGTTGCTGGAATATGAAGAGAAACGATGTCACAAGTCTTGAACAATTCGTCTTGAGTTTTTGCAGCATGCACACCAGCAGCTTCAATTACTTCAGCAGGACAGAAAGCATCATAAGCATAAACATCCATGCCAAAGCCCTTTGCTACACGTGCAACATTACGACCTACATTACCAAATGCCAAGATACCGATTTTCTTTCCCATAAGTTCAGAACCAGCTTTGCCGTTGTAGAAGTTACGAACTGCAAAAACCAGTAAACCAAAAACCAACTCTGCAACAGCATTTGAATTCTGTCCAGGAGTATTCTCTGCAACAACATCGTGAGCTGTAGCAGCAGCTAGATCAATATTATCATATCCTGCACCAGCACGAACAACGATCTTCAAATTCTTTGCAGCGCCAAGTACTTCTGCGTCAACTTTATCAGAACGGATAATCATTGCGTCAGCATCCTTAACAGCGTCAAGCAGCTGAGCCTTTTCCGTGTATTTCTCTAGCAAGACAAGTTCATTACCTGCTGCTTCAACTTCCTTCTTTATGCCCTCAACAGCAGCAGCTGCGAAAGGCTTTTCTGTTGCAACTAAAACTTTCATAGTCATGTATTATTAAATGAATATAGGGCGAATAAAACATCCGCCCTATTACTCTAGTTATTATTATTAATATTTTGCTTCAAAATCTTTCATGGTTTGAACAAGGGCGTTCACCCCTTCCATTGTCATTGCATTATAGCAACTAGCACGGAAACCACCGACAGAACGATGACCCTTAACACCAACCATACCACGCTCAGTTGCAAAGTCTAAGAATGGCTTTTCAAGCTCAGCATATTCATCATTCATAACGAAACAGATATTCATTAATGAACGAGAATCATTCTCAACAGTACCCTTGAAAAGTTTATTGCGATCTATCTCTGTGTACATAGCTTCAGCACGCTCGTGAGCACGCTTGTCAGCAGCTTCAAGACCACCATTTTTCTTCAACCATCTCAAGTTTTCCATCATAGAATATATTGGAACAACAGGAGGAGTGTTAAACATAGAACCCTTATCTACGTGAGTGCGATAGTCCATCATTGTAGGCAATTCTCTAGGAGCTTTTCCAAGTTCATCATCCTTTACAATGATAACAGTAACACCAGCCATAGAAATATTCTTCTGAGCGCCTGCGTATATAGCTGTATATTTGCTTACATCAATAGGACGACTCATGATATCAGAACTCATATCTGCAATCAAAGGAACATTAACATCCAAATCATGGCGGATTTCAGTTCCATAAATTGTATTATTTGTACATATGTGCAAGTAATCAACATCAGCAGGTACTTTAGATTCAAAGCCTTTTGGATAGAAAGTATAATTAGCATCAGCCGACGAAGCAATCTCTATTACCTCTCCAAAATGTTTTGCCTCTTTCATAGCTTTTTTTGCCCATACACCTGAATTGATATAAGCAGCTTTCTTAATCAAGAAGTTTGCCGGTATCTGCATGAACTGCAAGGACGCACCACCACCAAGGAAAATTACAGAATAGCCCTCTGGAATGTCTAATAGTTCCTTAAACAAGGCTACACTCTCGTCAACAACGGGCTGGAAATCCTTTGCACGATGGCTAATTTCCATTAAAGAAAGACCGCTGCCATTGAAATCCAAAATTTGCTTAGCTGTGTTCTCAATTACCTCACGGGGAAGAATTGATGGACCTGCATTAAAGTTGTACTTCTTCATCTGAATGTATTTTAAAGATTTATCAAATACGTGATATATTTTTAGTTTTTACGCATGCGAAATTACACTTTTATTTTTGTTTATACAAATTATTTAGCAATAATTTAGCAATTTCGCATTATTTCTTTCAATTTGTAAATTGATTGTATATTTTTTCAGTAAAAACGCATATAAATACGTCATAAAGTACCAAATTTATCTCACTTCTTCTACAATCGTTTTTACGCCTTTTATTTTTTCGCCGCTTGTTTGCTTCAACACTGTCTGCAATTTTTGACGAGCTACTGCTGCATAAGCGAATCTGTCCTGAACATCAATCTTGCCGATTTCGTCTTTCTTCAGTCCAGCCTTCTTACAAAGAAATCCTACGATATCACCTTTACTAATCTTGTCTCTTTTGCCTTTACCAATATATATTGTAGACATCTTTGGCAATGCTGGCTTTGGTAATTCCGCTGGTATTTCGTAATCATCTACTTCTGCATCTACATATTCTGGCACGTGTTCTTCAGAATTTAATATAAAGAAACTACGTCCCATTTTGTCCCAACGTGCCGTTCTTCCTACACGATGAATATAGCCATCTTCACTTTCTGGTATATGATAGTGCACGATATTGTCTATATCAGGAATATCAAGTCCACGACTAGCAAGGTCTGTACTTACGAATATATTTGCACTTCCATTAGAAAATTTGTAAAGAGCATCTTCACGTTGTTTCTGCTCCATTCCACCATGGAAATAACTAATACTGAATCCTACTTCACGAAGGAAATCAGCTGTACGCTCAACAGATTCTCTGAAATTTAAGAATACAATACTGCTTGCATCTCCAAATGTCAACAACAGCTGGCGCAATGTTTCCAACTTATCCTTCTGAGGACTTTCCACCTTATAAATATGCACACGGTCAGGAACCTGTTCTTCTTCTGGTAAAAAGTTGAGTGTTGTAAACTTACTATTAATAATCTTCTGATCTTTCAATTCCTCAGCCGGTGTTGCTGAAAGAAGAACACTTCTCACATCATGAGGTAATTTAGAAATCAGCGCCTGCATCTCATCATGGAAACCCATTTCAAGACATTTGTCAAATTCATCAAGCACAAGATATTTAATATTGTCGGCGATGATATTCAACTTGTCAAGATGATCATTGAGTCTTCCCGGTGTAGCAAATACTATCTGAGGTTTCACCTCACGCAATTTGCGGTGTTCGTCCATTGTTGGGCGTCCACCATAGCAAGCCATTCCACGAAGTCCGCTTCCCATATCCTTCAACACGTTGGCAGACTGTAAAGCCAACTCACGTCCTGGCACTACAACAACTGCTTGTACTTCATCACTTGAAGCATCCACAAGTTGAGAGAGTGGAAGAAGATATGAAAGAGTCTTTCCTGAACCCGTAGGTGAAAGAACTACTATATCGTCTTTGCCATTTAGCAAGGCATCAATTGTAGCCTGCTGCATGACGTTCAACTCAATATTGAGTTTATTTATAATTTTATCTATATTCATAATAATTTATCAATTTCATCAAATTGCTTACCCATATTCAAATTCAAATAGATGGTGTATAAAGGTAAAGCCCATTTGTTTTTTTGGTCAGGTGCCAAAGCCCTGTATTTTTCTAGATAAGGCATCGCATTACGATAGCAATCCAATATTTTACTTCTCTTTTTCTGGCTCAACTGCAAATTCTTATCCATTTCCACAGCTTGGTTAAACCAAGACAGTCCAGCATTTAGATACGCATCGGCAAGAGAATCATTCTGCGCGATAAGACTCTTTGATATATCAAGACAGTCAGAATATTTACCTAGCAACAGCAATACATTACTTTTTGCATATCTGAATAACACATTCACACTGTCTGATTTCAAAGCAGTATCACATATTTTCAAAGCCTCATCATATTCATTCTGTTGCACATAGCTATCTATAAGTCGAGGAAAGAAGAATGGGAATGTAGGATATTTATCAAATCCCTCCCATAATGTCTTAATGTATCTTACGGAATCATTTTCCAGCTTATATGTCTCTGCAAGATATTGCAGCATTAAATTAGCATGAGCTGTATCTTTCAGCGCAAGATAAGTATGTCTGAGTGTTGCTTTCGCATCTTTCAGCTTATATCCACAATACACAGCCCAATAAGCAGCCTGTGGAAGATACTTGTCGCGAGAAGCATATTTATACTTTGCAAACAGCGGGTGAGACGAGCAATCAATATAAGTATTAAACAAATCATACGCTTTCAAGTAGTTTTGCTTCTTAATGAAATAGAGACCTCCAAAATACAAGTTTGGTCTATATTGATTAAGTAGTTCAGCACTATGATCACGATATTTAAACTTGATACGTCCCTTTGCATCTGGCTTCATATCCAAAGAGTCCAGCCCCTCCAATGTGGCGAACATTCTTTTGGTAAGATTAAACAGAGATGCTGTGTCGTATTTCTGTTTCAGATACAGTTTTTCGTTACCCTGATCATACTGTTTCTGTTGCGCTTCGAAAAGTGTGAGCCATACTTTCTCATTACTTCTATTTGTTGAGTCTTTCAGCAAATCAGTCATCAACTTCTCTGCATTATCAAGACTGCTACCACTCTTCACAAAATCACGAGCCTGTGATATTGCCTTTTTCTGTCCCATTACACACTGTGGCAGAAAAAATATCAATATGTATAAAATATACTTCTTCATTATCTTATAACCTTATTAATATAATCAAGCATTTGTTTCCACTCCACCATATCCTGTTTCGGATCAAGAAGTGAAACTTTAGTAATCCAAATTCTTGCATTTTGCAATAATTCTCTTTCTTTATTTTCGTCGGTCTTTCTTAACCGTTGTTTGCTGCCCGCCATACTGTCTTTCAACCGTTTGGCTTCATTATAATAACATTTTGCCAGATTATCCACAGCAGGAACATAGGTACTGTCAATACTTAGCACGCGCTTAAAACTTGCTACTGCATCCATAAAGCGCGAATCTTTCTGTTCAACTTCACCTTTCAACATCCATGCCAGTTTATTCTCTGGATTCTTTTCTGTCTCATGCGTTGCCAACTGCATCACTTCAGCTTTATGCCCATTAGCAGAGAAATAATCAGCAAGCATTTTAAAATAAGCTGTATTCTCAGGAACTTTATTATAAAGATCCATCAATTCAGCCACATACTTCGCTGAGTCAGCCTTTGTAACAAGCTGTTTGCTAATACAGTTAATCTTTATTTCAGCTGCGTCATGTGCGAAATTTGCATCCTTCAACGCTAAGTCGGCGTAACGTTTAGCATTGTCATAATCCTCTTTTCCAAAAGAAAGCAGACTCACATAATATGCGACAAGTCCAACATTCTGGTTTTGCTTTTGGAATAGAGCTCCATCGGTGCAATCAAGATACAACTTAAAGATTTCCATAGCATCGTCGTTCTTGCGACGACTGTATTGATACATTCCTGCATCAATCAGCGGAGAAAGAAACTTAGACAATCGTTTAGAATTGTCTTTTCTGTAATGTAATTTAATTCGACCTTTTGAGTCAGGCTTTGAATCGAAGTAATCACATAATACTGCCGTTTTCATCAATTTCACAACACTATCATAATAGTATAATGTGTCATCGCTTATCGACGGCATATCATTAATCATATTGTCAATCTCTGTGTTCAGACGTTTGGCAGTATTCTGCATATCCTGTCCTAAGCACGTCATAGACGATGACATACATAATGATAATACGATTATAAGAAAACTACGTTTCATAAAGATAAATAGAGCATAACCGATGGAAAAATCCACGGTAATGCTCTATCTTTTATCAAAAAAGAATTACTTGTTCAAAGATTCCATTTCCTTTGTACGACTGTCTGTTGCGCCATAAAGGCTGTAATAAACAGAGTAAAGAGGATAACTCCAGTTAGCCTTCTCACGGTTTGGATCCAAACTGCGTGCTTTCTCCAAGTAGCCTTCGCTCTCTTTGTAAAGTCTCTGCTGTTCAGCCTTATTACCGTTTATAGCACCAGCCTGAGCATTCAAGCAGAAGCCAAGATATGTAAGAACAACAACATTCTTGTCATCCTTTACAATAGCCTTCTTGAAGCAATCAACAGCCTGTTCTGACTTACTTGCATTCATGAAGTTCTGACCCTTCAAAGCCCATGCGATAGAGTTATCTGGCTCAGCAGCAAGTTTGTCAGCAATAACCTTATCCTGCTCAGCTGTCATCTTAAGACTACCATACATGTTTACGATTGTTGCGAAGATCTGATCATTCTTTGAATCCTTAGCATAAAGACCCTTCAATGTTTCTACATACTGAAGTGAGTCAGCCTTAGACTTCAAGTTCTGCTGCATAAGATACATTTTCAGATTAAGAGCGTCTTTGTAAACGGCTGTATCCTTCATTGCTACGTCAACATACTTGTTTGCCAAATCCATCTGCTTGCTCTGGAATGCGTAAACACTAGCTACACGAGCAACCTCACCAAGATACTGATCAGGTGTCTTTGTACGGTCGATGCTCTTGAACAATGGGTTAACAGAAGTTTCTACATACATACCAAAGTATTTCAAAGCTGTAGCCTGGTCATTCTTCTGACCTGCAGCTTGACCTGCATTGATAAGATTTGCACGCAAACCATAAAGACGAGTAGCGTTAGAAGATTCAAACTTAGGTTTGATTTTACCACTGGCATTAGGCTTCTGGTCAAACTCGTTACAAAGCATAGCACTGTTGATAGCATCATAAAGTGCATTGTTGTAACCAGTAGTATCATAAGCAACTTCCTTACCCTGACCAAACTGCTTTGCCATCTGGTTAGAAGTAATTGTACCCTGTTCCTTGGTTACTTTCTCCATAGCCAAGTCGACAAGCTTATTATAAGCCTTTGCTTTTTCTGCGTCGTTTGCCAACTGACTCAAGTTAGTCTTCAGCAGTGTTTCTGCATCAGCATAAGTTTTTGCCTTAAGTATCGCCTTCAGAGGCTCGCTATCGCCGGCAAAAGCAGCAGATGTACCTAGTAGCATCAAAGCTGCAATCATTAACTTTCTCATAATTACGTTTTTATATTAAAAGGTTTATTATTCTTCTGTTTCGTCGTCATCGAAGTCAACCAAAGGAGCCTCAGTTACCTCTTCTTCATCTGAAGATTCAGACTGTGTATCCTTCTTTATCTCCTCTGTCTTGTTAGCCCACTGAGCACGACTTTCTTCTTCTACGGTTGCCTCCAATTCAGAACTCATCACCTTGCATACGCTGGCAATTACGTCGTTCTTCTTTGCGAGGTTAATCAAGCGAACTCCCTGTGTTGCACGGCCCATGATACGAACATCAGCAACAGCTAGACGAATTACGATTCCGCTCTTATTGATAATCATAAGGTCGTTATCATCTGTAACGTTCTTTATGCTTACCAAGCGACCTGTCTTATCAGTTATAGCCATAGTCTTGACACCCTTACCACCACGATTAGTGATACGATAGTCTTCAACCAAACTGCGCTTACCATAGCCCTGCTCACTTACTACCATTACAGTTTCGTTTTCAGCATCGTTCACGGTAATCATGCCAATTACATCATCGTTCTCGGCATCAAGGCGCATACCTCTCACACCGGTAGCAGTACGTCCCATCGTGCGTATTGTATTCTCATTAAAGCGCACTGCACGACCATTACGGTCAGCGATAATCAATTCGTTGTTACCATTAGTAAGACGAACGTCAACAACCTCGTCACCCTCAGCTATGTTAATAGCAATTACACCATTAGCACGTGGACGGCTGTAAGCCTCTAGACTAGTCTTCTTAACAGTACCATTCTTTGTTGCAAAGATTACGTAGTGACTATTGTTGAATTCTTCATCGTTAAGACCGCGAAGACGAAGGATAGCATTCAATGCATCATCGCTTTCAATATTGAGCATATTCTGAATAGCGCGTCCCTTACTGTTGCGGTCGCCCTCAGGAATTTCATAACACTTCAACCAATAGCAACGTCCCTTCTTTGTGAAGAACAACATTGTCTGGTGCATTGTTGCTGGATAGATGAATTCAGTGAAGTCCTGCTCACGATGACGTGCGCCCTTTGCACCTACTCCACCACGTGCCTGCTCACGGAACTCACTCAGCGGTGTACGCTTGATGTAGCCCATGTGGCTGACAGTAATAACAACAGGATCGTTTGGATAGAAGTCTTCTGGGTTGAATTCCTCGCTAGAATATTTAATTTCTGTACGACGTGGATCACCATACTTCTCCTTTACTTCAACAAGTTCGTCTTTCATCACTTTCTTGCAAAGCTCTGGATCGTCAAGAATCTGCTGGAAGTAAGCAATCTGACGCTCTAGTTCTTCATATTCAGCATGCAACTGATCCATACGAAGACCTGTGAGCTGACTCAATCGCATATCTACGATAGCCTTACTCTGCAATTCATCAAGATTGAAACGTTTTTCCAAGTTCTTCTGTGCCTCAGCCGGAGTCTTACTTGCACGGATGATATGAACAACTTCGTCAATATTATCACATGCAATAATCAGTCCTTCAAGAATATGAGCACGTTCCTGAGCCTTTCTCAAGTCATACTTTGTTCTGCGGATTGTTACGTCGTGACGATGCTCTACGAAATACTTCACACATTCACGCAAGCTAAGCAAACGTGGACGTCCCTTAACAAGAGCGATACAGTTTACAGAGAATGAACTCTGCAATGCAGTCATCTTGAAAAGCTTATTCAATATTACGTTGGCATTAGCGTCTTTTTTCACGTCAATAACGATACGCATACCTTGGCGGCCAGACTCATCGTTAGCGTTACTGATACCGTCAATCTTGCCTTCCTTCACCAACTCTGCAATATACTCGATAAGCATCTGCTTGTTGACTCCATAAGGAATTTCAGTAATCACAATCTTGTCATGACTCTCGCCACTCTCAATCTCTGCCTTTGAACGCATGATGATACGACCACGACCAGTCTCATAAGCCTGACGCACGCCCTGGATGCCATAAATATAAGCACCTGTTGGGAAGTCCGGAGCCTTGATATATTGCATCAATCCGTCCAAGTCGATATCTGGATTATCAATATAAGCGCAGCAACCATCAATTACTTCGCAAAGATTATGAGTTGGAATATTTGTAGCCATACCTACAGCGATACCGTTACCACCGTTTACCAACAAGTTAGGAATCTTTGTTGGCATCACAGAAGGCTCTACCAGGGTATCGTCAAAGTTATTGGTCATATCGACTGTTTCCTTTTCCAAGTCGTCCATGACGTGCTCACCCATTTTGCTTAGGCGACACTCAGTATAACGCATGGCAGCAGGAGAGTCACCGTCAACAGAACCAAAGTTTCCCTGTCCGTCTACAAGTTTATAACGCATGTTCCAATCCTGTCCCATACGTACAAGTGCTCCATATACAGATCCATCTCCGTGTGGGTGATACTTACCAAGAACTTCACCGACTACGCGGGCGCATTTCTTGTAAGGCTTATCACTTGTATTGCCAAGTCCCTGCATACCGTAAAGAATACGACGGTGAACCGGTTTGAAACCATCACGCACATCAGGTAGTGCACGAGCCACAATAACAGACATAGAATAGTCTATATACGAGGATTTCATTTCTTCCTCAATATTGATCTTCAATATTCTGTCGTTATCAATTGTCTGATTTTCGTCCATTGAAATTTATTTATTATTATTATTTTCTCATTTATTAGCTTTAAGCTAAAAAGCAAAAATCATTCAGAATGCCGTTTATTTTCATTCTAAGCGATTTTTAACCCTTTTTCAAGGGTGCTAAATTACAACATTTTTTCGACATAACAATGCGTTACGAGCAAAAAACGTTCATTTTACGTTTAATTTGCTATAATAATCTAGCAAACCAGCAACAGGACTTTGATCTATTCTGCTCACTTCAAATCCATATTCGTTGCACACTTCTGTGAGAATATCCGAAAAGACACTTGCCACACTACCAACAAAACCGATTTTACGAATCTCGTTATAAGGCAAAATGTTGTATTTCATAAAATCAGAGAAATTATCTTTCACCAACTTTTGCAAAGACTTCTCTTCAATATGCGCCCCTACGAATTTAGACACCGTGGCTAAATAGCGATTAGCCAATGGCTGTGTATAAACTTTGCTGATAACGTTGCTGTATGTTTGATTTGTCTCTTCAAGATACATCGTCTTTATTCGCTCAGGAATCCATCCCTTGAATATTCCGTTCATAAATCTTTTACCCAGCACTGCCCCACTACCTTCGTCGCCAAGAATATAGCCTAGCGGTGGAATATTTGACGTGATATCCTTTCCGTCATAAAGACAACTATTAGCACCTGTGCCCAGAATGCAGGCAATACCACTCTCATGCCCACAGACAGCACGCGCTGCTCCAAGCAAATCACCAGCAACCTCAACATTTTGTAACGGCAACGAGAATTCATCTGCAAGAATCTGCTGCATCACCGGAATCTTTTCAACAGTGCATCCACTGCCATAAAATGCTATCTTCAAGTCTGGCAACAATATATCTTCACTCATCTTGCCCAGCACTTCTTCGTTCAGAGTGTGTCTTATTTCATGAGCATCCTGATGAAATGGATTAATGCCCTGCGATCTGAAAGTTCTTATTATTTCGTTGTTTTTCACAACAAACCAATCGGTTTTGGTACTACCGCTATCTGCTATTATCAACATCGTTTAGGAATATCAATTATTTACCTACAAAAGTACTCATAAAAAACGAGATTAAAGATAATTATTTAAAAAATATTGCCTTTTAAAGCCTATATTATTGCCTTTTTCGTATTTTTGCACGCATATTCATAACAAAGCAAATAATGAAGAAGAGGGTTTTAATAACAATTCTACTCATTGCCACGATATTATCTCCGGCAAGAGCGGTTCTCAAAGAACAAAATCTTGAAAACACGCTGTCTATCCTACGTACTGAACTCACCAACTATCGTACTGAACTCGAACGTCAATCGGGATTCATGAAAGAGCAGCAAACTCAAGTAGTAGACAAACTGTTTGGCATTATGAACAAGAGCAGTCAAAACTCACTGATGCTTTATTCGCAACGTCCTGAATACGTGTTCGACCTAGCATACGCTTGCCATGAAGCAACTGAACAATATCACGATTACAAGAAAAACGTACTGCCGTTTAAAAACTATATCACAAAGACAAACTCGGAAATAGCACGCTACGACAGCCTCATCAACACTTTGAGCAGCATGCACGTTGCATCACTCAGCAAAAAGGCGTTAATCGACAAGAATGTCTGCCTCACATTGGCAATCAACATCAGGCATACTCTCAATGACAACAGCAATCAGTTTAATGACTACATTGGCTATTATCAGTCTACAGAAAGTCAACTGAAGCATCTCAACAACTATGCCAACAAGCGTTATTCTGAAATACAAAACAATATTTTCAAAAATGCAGGTGATAACTATTTCAAGATTATATCAAAGTTGGGAATGAACGTCAGAGAGACACGTGAGTCTATTGAAAGCAAATATTTCATTAAGACAAAAGTTCCCTCGCAATGGGACTCTCGACTGATATTCGGATTGTTTGCTATCATCGGTTTCTATGGTTTCATAGCTTGCTTCATCAACATCATGGTGATTAGATTTCTGATGCCTAAGAGATTCCGCACAAAGTCGTTTATGTCTAAACGCACATGCATCATATTGGCATCCTCTGTCGTTTCACTGGCGATAATACTTGGACTCACAAGATTTATATTTTCAGACCAGAACTTCATCATCATGGCTAGCGGACTTCTTGTAGAATACATGTGGCTATTGGGCGTTATCCTGATATCGCTTCTTTTGCGACTTGACGGAAATCAGATAGCGAGTGCATTCAGAATTTACTCGCCATTGATATTCATTGGATTTGTCGTGATCGCATTCCGCATCATTTTGATTCCAAACGACTTGGTGAACATCATATTTTCGCCGCTACTACTTATCTGCACACTATGGCAATGGTGGGTGATAAGACGCCACAACATGAATATTCCAAAGAGCGATTTTGCCTACACCGACACTTCACTTGTGGTGTTCGTCGTGTCACTGGTCTCTGCCTGGAAGGGTTACACACTGCTCAGTGTACAGTTGCTGATATGGTGGGTGATGCAGCTCACATGTATTCTCACGATAACCTGTCTTCGTGGATGGCTTAAAGGCATTGCAACACGTAAAGGCTACGAAAACATGGATATCAGAAAGACGTGGCTGTTTGACTTGATTTACAAAGTGATTCTACCAACATTGGGCGTATATTCGTTTATCATCGCCATCTACTGGGCAGCAGATGTGTTCAACCTCAGCGACACAACATTGGCGATATTCAAGAAAAACTACATTGAGACTAAAGGGTTCTCTGCTAGCATATTCTCTTTAGCACAGGTCATCGTGCTATTTTATCTATTCGCTTACGCCAACAGATGCATCAAGGCTTTTTTGAAACTTCATTTCGAGAAAGCCGACTACAGCACTGCTGCCAGCCGAAATATCATGGCTAAGAATCTTGTTCAGGTCATTGTTTGGGGTATTTGGCTAATCATAGCATTGGCTATTTTCCATATTGACAACACATGGTTGGTAGTTGTTTCTGGAGGTCTATCAACTGGTATTGGTTTTGCCATGAAGGATATTCTGGAAAATATCTACTACGGTATTTCTCTCATGGCTGGTCGTGTAAAGGTTGGTGACTACATCGTTTGCGACGGAACTCGTGGTAAAGTTAGTTCTATTAGTTACACTTCGACCATTGTTGAGGCAAATGACGGTTCAGTGATTGCATTCCAAAACAGTCAACTGTTTACCAAGAACTACAAGAACATGACAAAGAATCATGGCTACGAACTTGACTGCCTTGAAGTTGGTGTGGCCTATGGAACGAATATCCACAAAGTGAAACAGTTGCTTCACGATGAAATTTCAAAACTAGACTGTATCAATAAAGAGCGTGACGTGAATATCACATTGAAGGACTTTGGCGATAGCGCCATCAATCTCAAGATTCTTGTTTGGGTTCCAGTGCTATCTCAGAACAATGCCGACGGATGTATTCTTGAATGCATCTATGACACGTTGAACAAATACAATATTGAGATTCCATATCCGCAACGCGAAATATCAATTAAGCATTCAGAAGATATCGCCAAATCATAATGTAAAGAAGTTTTATTCACTCTTCGTTAGAAAAACTAATGCTGCTGCTGTTTTCTTTATTACAGTAGCAGCATTAGTTTCTATGAATATATATATCTATATATCTATCTAGTATATTATATATAGTGGGGATATTGATATTCAGAGAGTTACACGTTTATTTTTGCAACTTTTTTGAAAAATGTTCCAACTTTTTTGAAAAAAGTTAGAACTTTCTTGCATAATCGCTTTTCAAAAATTGACGTTTTCCACGCAACATTGCAGCAGGTTTTGTTATGATTTTTTACGTCACACACGACACAAAAAATGATAATAACAGTAAAACAAGACCCACTAATCATAAAATCAAAAACGAATTTTTCTAAGCCTACTAATCCACTAATGATAAAAGCCCATGAAGTCAAAATACACGTGTCTCTACTAGTTAATTTGCAATTTCTAGCTACGTGAGCTACGTCATCAACTAATTCATTGATAAACAAATCATTACAGACTCATCCAACAATATTCAGCTACGGTAAGCTACGTTTTAGCTACGTATTTTTTTGCGTTTTACGAAGAAATGCAATGCAAAACATCGTAAAACGCAATGCATTCCTTCGTAAAACGCAATGCATTCCTTCGTAAAACGCAACGCATTCCTTCGTAAAACGCAGTGCATTTCTTCGTAAAACGCAATGCACTTCTTCGTAAAACGCAAAGACTAAATTGAAACTAGTTCTGCTACAAGATATGAGATCTGCATGCTAGCTGATTTACCACTTTCTACATAGGTTTTTCAAAAAAGCAAGCGTCGAAGTGACAATTCTATGAATATCAGAATGTTAACTTGTATTTCAATCTTTTTACAGAGTCGATAAAGCGTCTAAATTGATAAAATTAGCTTTTTAGTAACTCTATTTATGTGTTTCATCGTAGAAACGCCATATTTTACGTCACTTATACGTCACAAGAGATTTCAAAAAACAACGTCTAATCATCTGATTATCAACAAGTCGACACTTAGACGCTTGGAAAAACGAGAAAGTCCATGCGTGCGAGCGTGAGAACATTACTTATATAGATATTTTTTTAAGCATAAACACGGTTGAAAAGTATAGAATCGCCTTTTTTGAATTTAATCAATTCTTCACTCGTTTTTCAAAGTCGTTACTCACTGAAATATGCGCTACAAGGGACTTTACCAAGGTAATTATGAGATGAACAAAATCAGATCATGCGGTTATGATTGGCTACCCATGCAATCGTTATCGCTTATTAATTAGCCAATTAGCATCATTTACACGATATTTCTTTGCCTGTTACAGAGATTTTTCGTAACTTTGCATTCTAAGAAAATCTAGAAATATGCAACAAATATTTATTGCAGGCCCATGCGTCATTGAGTCACCAGAACTGCTTGATGAAGTAGCTCTCGAACTGGTAAGGATAAACAAGAAATTAGGTGTGGACATTATTTTCAAATCGTCTTTTGACAAGGCTAACCGCACATCATTAAATTCATTTCGCGGACCTGGACTGGAACGCGGATTGCAAATGCTTTCTGACATTAAAGAGAAATACGGACTGAGAATACTCACAGATATACACGAAAGCTATCAAGCTGAACCTGCCGGAGAGGTATGCGACGTGTTACAGATTCCTGCATTTCTATGCCGACAGACAGACTTGCTTGTTGCTGCTGCCAAAACAGGAAAGATTGTGAACATTAAGAAGGCACAATTCCTTAGCGGTGCTGATATGAAATACCCAGTAGAGAAAGCTATAGAAAGCGGTGCTAAAGAAGTTTGGCTCACTGAAAGAGGCAACAGTTTCGGCTATAACAACCTTGTAGTTGACTTCCGCAACATCCCTGATATGAAAGAAATCACTCCAAACGTAATCATGGATTGCACACACAGCGTGCAACGTCCTGGAGCTGGCAACGGAACAACTAGCGGAGACCGTCGTTTTGTTCCATCTATGGCTCTTGCTGCAAAAGCTTTTGGAGCTACAGGATACTTTATGGAAGTGCATCCAAATCCAGACAAGGGACTCAGTGATGGGCCAAACATGTTGGAACTTGACAAATTAGAAGGACTTATCGAAAAACTATTGTAACAAGATGAACGATCTACATATTGAAGACAGACTGAAACACGTTTGTGAATGGGGTATTCAGGCAATAAGTGAAGAGGCACAGGCCATTACAGACTTGATACCACAGATAGATGATAACTTTACTAAGGCAGTTGAAATGATGTACAACTGCAATGGAAAAATCATTGTTACCGGAGTTGGTAAAAGCGGAAATATCGGCGCAAAAATTGCTGCCACATTAGCATCAACAGGTACACCTGCATTCTATATCAGCCCTTTGGATGTGTATCATGGTGATTTAGGTGTAATGACATCAAACGATGTTGTATTGGCACTAAGTAATTCGGGACAGACTGACGAATTACTTCGCTTCATTCCGATGGTGCTGCACATGAATATTCCTATTATTTCGATGACTTGCAATCCCGGCTCTCTGTTGGCAAAATACAGCAACGCACATATACAGGTAAAGGTGAAGAAGGAAGCATGTCCTTTAAATCTAGCCCCTACTAGCAGCACAACAGCCGCTTTGGCAATGGGCGACGCACTTGCCATCGCACTGATGCAGGTGAGAGACTTTAAGCCACAGGATTTTGCACAGTTCCACCCAGGAGGAGAACTTGGAAAGCGTCTTCTTACAACTGCGTCAGATGTAATGCGTGTAGACGATCTTCCTATAGTACCTCAGGACATGCACCTTGGTGAAGCAATCATCAGAGTAAGCAAGGGACAGCTTGGGCTTGGAGTTTCAGTTGAAGACGACAATAAGGTGATCGGACTGATTACCGATGGAGATATTCGCCGCGCTATGGAAAAATGGCAAGCTAAATTCTTTGATCATACAGTGAGTGACATCATGACACGCACACCAAAACTTGTCTTGCCAACAACAAAGATTAGCGAAGTTCAGCGCATTATGCACCAACACAAAATACATACCGTTTTAGTTGTTGATGAAGACCAACATCTGCTTGGTGTAGTTGATCACTATGCCTGCATGATTTAATAGAAAGAGCATACCAATGTCATTAAGAAAGTTAGTTTTTTTGTTTTTATTATTGTGCTGCTCTTTCTGTAGTGCCCAGACTTCAGACTCTCTTATCGTGAGAGATCTACGTAACTGTGGAATAAAGTTTTCGCACAACAACTCTGTAACACTTCTGAAAACAGGACAGGAGAAATTCGACGACTTATTCAAAGCAATAAAGCAAGCCAGGAAAAGTGTTCATCTGGAATACTTTAATTTCCGCAACGACTCTATTGCTGGATTGCTATTCAATATACTAGAAGAGAAAGCCAAACAAGGAGTTGAAGTAAGAGCTCTGTTTGATGCTTTTGGAAACTCATCAAATAGCCGTCCGCTAAAGAATAAATATCTTAAAAAGCTACGTGATAGAGGGATTGAAATCTATAAATTCGACCCGATCACGTTTCCTTGGATAAATCATGTGTTTTCTCGTGACCACAGAAAGATTGTTGTGATAGACGGAAAGATTGCCTATACAGGAGGTATGAATGTTGCCGACTATTATATTACAGGAACTGAAGATGTGGGCGAATGGCACGATATGCACTGTCGAATTGAAGGCGACGAAGTGAACACGCTTCAAACTATATTCCTGAAAATGTGGAATAAGGTGAGTGGTCAGAACGTTCATGGAGCACAATATTATCGAGGCATTACTAATGCAGATTACATAACAGGACTGAAACCTGATTTATGTGAATCGGCAGGTCACAAGATGGTTGGTATTGTGAACAGAGAGCCTCACACTTCAAACAAGATTATCAGAGAGTTTTATCTCTCAGCAATAAACGAAGCTCAAGATAGCATAAAGATTATAAATCCATATTTTACACTAAACCATAAAATCAAGAAAGCACTTAAAAATGCAGTGAAGAGAGGTGTAAAAGTGGATATCATGCTAAGTATCAGAAACGATATTCCACTAACTCCAGACTGTGGTTTCTATAATGCTCACAAGCTGATGAAAGCAGGCTGCAATATATGGATGTATAAGCCAGGTTTCCACCACACAAAGATAATTATGGTAGATGGCAGAGTTTGCACTGTAGGAAGTGCTAACCTTAACTCACGAAGTCTCAGCTGGGACTACGAAGATAACGCTATCATCGTGGACAAATGCACCACACAGGAACTTGACAACATGTTTAACAATGAGAAAGTGAACTGCTTTAAACTTACAGAGGCAAAATGGAATAAATGGAGAGATCCATGGCAAAAGTTCAGAGGTTGGTTCGGACATCTGCTTGCTCCATTCCTATAAGACTAAAAAACGATTGAAATATGAAAGAAACTTCACATCACCACACAATGGCATTTATACCCAAAATAGCCATAGTAGACAATAACACACTGGCTGTTATTGGACTGAAGACTATGTTGCAAAACGTGATGCCATCAATAGAGATTGATACATTCAACTCTTATGAGGCACTGGAAATGAATGAGATGGATAGTTACTTTCATTATTTCGTTGCAATGAAAATTGTTTTAGAAAACAGAACGGCTTTCTTGGAACGCAAACATAAGACGATTGTGCTCACAACATCGAATGATCCGAGTACGCAAATGAGTAATTTCAAAAGCTTATGTATAAACGTACCAGAAGAACAACTCGTGAAATCACTGTTACAACTTGAACAATATGGTCATGCTGGCGGAAAAAATCTACCAAACATGCCTCAGCCTGCAAAGACAAAGATTCTTAGCGACAGAGAAATTGAAGTGCTTTCACTCATTGTACAAGGTCTCATCAATAAAGAAATAGCAGACCAACTGAATATAGGACTGACAACAGTCATCAGCCATCGCAAGAATATCATGGATAAACTAGGACTGAAGAGCGTCAGCGCATTAACAATCTATGCTGTAATGCACGGATATGTTGACATCAATAATATATAAGAATTTTATAGTTTTACAGCAGAAATATCGACTAGATTATTTACGATTGCATAAATAGTTAGTCCGGCAGCACTATGAATCTGCAACTTTCTGGCAATGTTTCTACGATGAGTAATAACGGTATTAATTGAGATACACAGATGATCGGCAATCTCTTTATTACTCATTCCCTGAACAAGACTTATTATAACATCTTTCTCTCTATCACTAATTGACTCGTTACTTTCCGAATTTTTGTTGATCATGTTTGATATCTTCACAGAGACATCATTCTGTCTTGTCTTATGTTCCAACCTTCTGATAGCAGGGATAAAGATGTTATCCTCTACTCTTGAATGCTGCATCAACCAATCCTCATTATTATATATATCATACAAGGTAGCTGTGAGCTGATTATTATGCAACTCATCACTTGGGAGATATTTGATAATAATATTCTTTAGTTCCTTTAATTGTTTATCTATCTGGCTATGGTGCTTTGAGTATGTATCAATATCATAACTCACAGAAGGCTGATTTTCAATGAGCGACTCAACATAAGGAAAGACAGTTTTCTCTTCATAGCGCATGTGCATACGTATTTCTCGAGCATACTCATCATAAAGTTTGAGTATCAATCTTGCTAGATTATCGGTTTCATCAAGTGCTTGTTCCAACTCTTTACGAATAAAAGGCAATTGGAATCCCAGATAATAGTCGTGACTTGCCTTCAGATAATGAAGCAGTGTAGACAATGAGAGTTTGTCTTCATTATCTACATCAGTATATCCGTTGATTGTAAAATTCACAACGGCCAGAAAAGTATAGCAATCTACATTTTGCTCATCACAGACTTGTCTGACAGTTTTGTCACCAAATCCTAAGCTTAGACCGAAACTTCCAAGACTTTGCAATATATTGTAATTATCTCTTATAAGGGAAATCATCTGATCGTCAGCCTCATACATTTTCTGATTTTTCATTACTTCTAT
>JAGPJJ010000061.1:6963-9803 GCA_018054505.1 Prevotella sp. | reverse complement strand
CCAACATGGAATATGGGTGCTAAAATCACGATAGACTCAGCGTCACTCATGAACAAGGGCTTTGAGGTGATGGAAGCAAAATGGCTATTTGGTGTTCCTGCAGAAAAGATTCAAGTGCTGATACATCCACAGAGCGTTGTTCACAGTGCAGTGCAATTTGTTGACGGTGCCGTGAAAGCTCAGTTGGGAGTTCCAGACATGAGACTTCCAATACAATATGCATTCTCTTTCCCAAAAAGATTGCACCTGAATGGAGAGCGTCTTGATTTATTCAAGCAGCAAAAACTGGAATTCTTTGAACCGGATATCAATAAGTTCAAGTGTCTGGCTCTTGCCTATGAAGCAATAAATAAAGGTGGAAACATGCCATGTATTTTAAATGCAGCCAATGAAATCGCAAACGCCGCATTCAGAAAGGATCAATGCACTTTCACAGGAATGGCAACCATTATAGAGCAAACAATGGCAAAAGCTACATTTGACAAAAATCCAGATCTTGATGTCTATTTGCAGACAGACAAGGAAGCGCGGGCAATAGCAAGCGAATTAATCAAGAAATATTAATAAATAACGAATATAATCAGCAATGGAAGTATTTTTAGTAAGATTGTTACAGTTTCTTCTGTCAATATCACTCTTAGTCCTACTTCATGAGGGAGGACATTTGTTCTTCGCAAAATTATTTGGAATCAGAGTTGAGAAGTTCTATATATTCATGGATCTTGGAATCGGTAAATGGGGAGGAAGTCTTTTCCGTTTCAAACCAAAGAAGAGTGACACAGAATATGGTATGGGTTGGTTGCCATTAGGTGGTTACTGCAAAATATCAGGAATGATAGACGAAAGTTTTGACACTGAGCAGATGGCTAAGCCTGCAGAGCCTTGGGAATTCCGCTCAAAGCCAGCTTGGCAGAGATTACTCGTCATGATAGGCGGTGTTTCAGTGAACTTTATCCTTGCACTTTTCATCTACGTAATGTTGATGTTTGCTTGGGGCGAGACTTATGTTCAGACAAAGGATATGAAGCAAGGCTTCGTGTTTAATGAAGAGGCAAAGAGTTACGGTTTCAAGGATCATGACATTCTAGTTGGAACAGAAAACGGCGCTTTCAAGGATTTCGGTGCTAAAATGTATCGTGAAATATCTAAGGCTAAACGCGTTGACATCATTCGTGATGGAAAGAAGATGAGTATCAACCTCACTGGTGACCTTAATCTGCTCGACATGATTAAGAATACACCAGCATTCTGTCTTCCTTATGTTCCTGCAAATATAGACTCAGTGATGGCTGATGGACCTGCTGCTAAGGCTGGTATAAAGAAAGGTGACAAGATTGTAGCCTTGAATGGCACGAAGATTACTTCTTCTAATGAGTTTACCAACGAGCTGTCAAAACTTGACGATGTGCTTGCTTCTGCAACTACTCACGCTGACAGCATGAAGGTGCGCACAGTAACTGTAGGATTTATAGCAAATGGTGCTGATACAGCAGTGACAAGAAAAATGGTTCTTACCAAAGACTTGAAACTTGCAGTTGGCTTCCCAGGAATTAATACTCTTTACACTCCATTCCACAAGAGTTATGGTTTCTTTGAGAGCATTCCTGCCGGAATTAAATATGGTTGGGATATTCTTCATGGTTATGTGAGTGACATGAAATACGTATTCACTGCTGATGGTGCAAAGAGCTTAGGTGGCTTCGGTGCAATTGGCAGTATGTTCCCATCTTCATGGGATTGGTACGTGTTCTGGAAGATGACCGCATTCCTAAGTATAATTCTTGCTTTTATGAATATATTACCTATTCCTGCTCTTGATGGCGGACACGTGTTGTTCCTTATCTACGAGATTATTACGGGAAGAAAGTTAGGTGAGAAATTTATGATCAGAGCAGAATACATTGGAATATCTATACTCATACTACTTATGATAGTCGCCAATCTGAACGATATTTTGCGTTGGCTAGGCTATATGCATTAGTAAAAATCTTATTTCTAGAATAAAGTAACAAACTGTAAGCATTGAAACTTCAAACGCTTACAGTTTGTTTTGTTTTAAACAGTTTAATATTACACTTTGATATTAAAACAAATAATTAAATAAATTACAGAGCACGTTTAGGCGAGCTTGACTGTCATTTTGAAACTTATTTAGTAATTTTGCAATCAGATTGATAGGCAAACAAGAAAATTACTAAATAAATGCAGCAAGAAACAACCAACGGATTGTATAATGCCAACAACGAACACGATGCGTGTGGTGTTGGTATGATTGTTAATATTCATGGCAACAAGAGTCATGATATAGTTGACAGCGCTCTTAAAGTTCTTGAGAACCTGCGTCACCGTGGAGCGGAAGGCGCAGATGGAAAGACTGGTGATGGTGCAGGAATTTTGCTACAGATTCCTCACGAGTTTATATTATTACAGGGAATTCCTGTTCCAGAAAAGGGAAAATATGGAACAGGTCTGGTATTCTTTCCTAAAGATGAGAAACGCCAGCGTGAGATTCTATCAATAATGATAGAAGAAATTGAACGCGAAGGATTATCACTGATGCATTTGAGAAATGTTCCTACTAATCCTGATTGTTTGGGAGAGGCAGCCATTTCTACAGAACCTGATATCAAACAGATTTTTGTAACTGGTGTTACTGATGATAAGGTGGAGAGCTTTGAACGTACCTTGTATGTTATACGCAAGAAAATTGAAAGGCGTGTAGCAGATAAGGACTTCTACATCTGTTCATTATCTAACAAGAGTATTGTATATAAGGGAATGTTGTCTAGTTTGCAACTTCGTCAATACTACCCAGACCTTACTAATAATTATTTCACTAG
>JAGPJJ010000061.1:0-6863 GCA_018054505.1 Prevotella sp. | reverse complement strand
ATAAAGGAACGCCTTGCTGCGCAACATCCTTATCGTCAATGGTTAAACACTAACCGTATTGAACTAGAAAAGATTCGCAGCGGAAGAAAGATTTCTAATAGCATCGACGATCTAAAATATAAGGAAATTGAATTCGGATTCGGCGAGGAAGACATCAACGACACAATCATTCCAATGGCAACAAAAGGACAAGAGCCTACTGCTTCTATGGGTAATGATACTCCATTGGCAGTGTTGTCTGACAAGCCACAGTTGTTCTTCAATTACTTCCGTCAGCAGTTCGCTCAGGTAACAAACCCTGCTATTGACTCTATTCGTGAGAATCTGGTAATGAGTCTTACAGAATATATTGGTAGAGTTGGAACAGGAATACTAAATCCTGACGAGACAAACTGCAAGATGGTGAGACTTCCTCACCCAATCTTGACAAATACACAACTGGATATTCTATGTAACATCAGATATAAGGGATTCAACACAATAAAACTTCCTATAACATTTGACGGCACTAAGGGCGGAGATGGATTACATGACGCACTTGACGAATTATGCAGTAAAGCAGAAAAGAGTGTTGACGATGGTTACAACTATATCATACTTACAGACCGTGAATCAGAAGGTGATCAGGTAGCAATACCTTCATTACTTGCTGTGAGCGCAGTTCACCATTATCTTATAAGCGTAGGAAAACGTGTTCAGACTGCTCTTATTGTTGAGAGCGGTGATATTCGCGAAGTAATGCACGCAGCATTGCTACTTGGTTATGGAGCTTCTGCTCTGTGTCCTTATATGACTTACGCTATACTTGATGAGCTCGTAAAGCACGGAAAGATTCAGGAAGACTACAACACAGCTGAAGCTAATTATATCAAAGCTGTGAAGAAGGGTCTGTTCAAGATTATGGCAAAGATGGGTATCAGTACTATCCGTAGCTATCGTGGAGCAAAGATTTTTGAGAGCATCGGACTTTCTGAGAGTCTGCTCAATACATATTTCGGAACAGAAACAAGTACGATTGGAGGTATCGGACTCGAAACTATTGCTAACGATGCAATCGCAATGCATAAAGAAAGCATGGCTGCTCGCGAAAAGAATACAGACACTCCGCTTCCTACTCTTGGTCAATTCCATTGGCGCAAGGATGGAATACAGCATGCTTGGAATCCTGAGACAATTGCTACTTTGCAGTTGGCAACACGAACAGGAAACTATGATACTTTCAAGAAATACACAGACCTTGCTGATAAGAAGGAAAAGCCTATCTTTATTCGCGACTTCTTTGACTTCAAACGTAAGCCTATTCCAATTGAGAAAGTAGAACCAGTAGAGAATATTGTTAAGCATTTCGTAACTGGTGCTATGAGTTTCGGAGCTTTGTCAAAAGAGGCTCATGAGGCACTCGCATTGGCAATGAATAAGCTTGGAGCACGAAGCAACACAGGTGAAGGTGGTGAAGACGAGGATCGTTTCCATTCTACATTTGAGGGAATAAGCCTCAACAGTAAGACAAAGCAGGTAGCCAGTGGACGTTTCGGTGTAACAACAGAATATCTAACAAACGCAGAGGAAATTCAGATCAAGGTAGCACAGGGTGCTAAACCAGGTGAAGGTGGTCAGCTTCCAGGCTTTAAGGTAGATGAAATCATCGCCAAGACTCGCCATTCTATTCCAGGTATAAGCTTGATATCTCCTCCTCCTCATCATGACATTTACAGTATTGAGGATTTGAAGCAACTTATCTTCGACTTGAAGAATGTTAATCCACATGCTGCTATTAGCGTAAAACTCGTTGCTGAAAGTGGAGTTGGAACGATTGCTGCTGGTGTTGTTAAAGCAAAAGCAGACTTAGTCGTAATCTCTGGTGCAGAAGGTGGAACTGGAGCTAGTCCAGCATCAAGTATGCGCTTTGCAGGTATCTCTCCTGAAATAGGACTTTCTGAAACTCAGCAGACTCTTGTAAAGAACGGTTTACGCTCACTTGTTCGCCTACAGGTAGACGGACAGCTAAAGACTGGTAGAGATGTTATCATGATGGCTTTGCTTGGTGCAGAGGAATTCAGTTTCGGAACTTCAGTACTTATTACTCTTGGTTGTGTGATGATGCGTAAGTGTAATCAGAATACATGTCCAATGGGTGTTGCAACACAGGATCCAAAACTTCGTGCACATTTCCGTGGAAGTTATAAATACGTAGTAAACTATTTCACTTTCCTTGCTCAGGAAATAAGAGAATATCTTGCTGAAATGGGTTATAAGAGTCTTAACGAAATCGTTGGTCACACAGAACTTCTCGTACCTCGTACAACAGAGAATGCAAAACTGGCTACGCTTGACTTCACGCGTTTGTTGTATAAGGAAACTGGTGATAGCAGCATGTATTGCACAAAGAGCCAAGAACATGATCTTGACGGAATACTTGACAAGCAAATCATAAAAGGCGCTAAGAAGGCAATTGAAACTAACGGAGAGGTTGACTTAGACTTCGCAATAAAGAATACTGACCGTGCCGTAGGTACAATGCTCAGCGGATATATTGAGAAATATAAGTCAGACTTACGTGAGAAGGGTAACGATAAGGTTGTAGAACCAACTATAAACGTTAAGTTTAAGGGTGCTGCAGGTCAGAGTTTCGGAGCATTCCTTGTAAAGGGAGTTGACTTCAAACTAGAAGGTGAAACCAATGACTACTTTGCTAAGGGATTAAGCGGAGGTCGCATTTCTATCCTTCCTCCTATTCGTTCAAACTTCAATGCCGAGGACAATATCATTGCTGGTAACACAGGACTTTATGGTGCCACAAGTGGTGAACTCTACATCAATGGTAAGGTAGGTGAACGTTTTGGAGTTAGAAACTCAGGTGCGATATCTGTAATCGAAGGTGCTGGTGACCATTGCTGTGAATATATGACAGGTGGACGTATTGTAGTTCTTGGTGAGACAGGACGTAACTTTGCTGCCGGAATGAGTGGTGGTGTAGCTTATGTTTGGGACAAGAATCACGACTTTGATTACTTCTGTAACATGGATATGGTTGAGATAAATCTCGTAGAGGAAAGTAGTTACCGCAAGGAACTTCATGAACTCATACGTCAGCATTACCTCTATACTGGTTCTAAGTTGGCAAGAACAATGCTTGACGACTGGAGCAAATACGTAGAAGACTTCATCCAAGTTGTTCCTATTGAATATAAGCGTGTTCTACAGGAAGAGCAAGTGAAGAAGCTTCAACAGAAAATTGCAGACATGCAAAGAGACTATTAACGGTAAGAATGTAAGAAAATTTAGATATGGGAAATCCTAAAGCATTTCTATCTGTGCCACGTAAAGAGGCCGGATATAGACCAATTCACGATAGAATCCACGACTTTGGAGAAGTGGAGCAAACACTTAACAGTAATGACCGCCGTACTCAAGCTTCACGCTGTATGGATTGCGGTGTTCCTTTCTGTCACTGGGCTTGTCCATTAGGTAACAAGCCACCAGAGTGGAACGATGCCTTGTTTAAGGGGGATTGGCAACTTGCGTATGAATTGTTGACTACAGACAATGACTTTCCTGAGTTTACAGGACGTATCTGTCCTGCATTGTGCGAGAAGGCCTGCGTGTTGAATCTTATGGACCACAATCCTACGACAAATCGTGAAGATGAGTGTGCCATTATAGAGCATGCATTCTCTGAAGACTATGTACAACCTCGTATACCAAGTCGTAATGGTAAAACCGTAGCTATTATTGGTGGTGGTCCTGCAGGACTTGCTGCTTCTACCCGACTGAATCAACTTGGTTACAAGGTAACAGTTTTTGAAGCTTGTGAGAGTGCTGGTGGATTGCTTAGATATGGTATTCCTAACTTTAAGTTGAACAAAGCTATCATCGATCGCAGAATTGCTCTTCTTGAAGCAGAAGGCATTGAATTTAAATATAATCAGAATATTGATTCAAACAAATTGCCTAAGGGATTTGATGCTTATGTAATTGCTACAGGTACACCAACTGCTCGTGACTTAACTATTCCTGGACGTGAACTCAATGGTGTTTATCTAGCCCTTGAAATGCTTTCACAACAAAACAGAGTTCTTGCAGGAATGCAATTTAAGAACAGTGAACTAGTAAATGCCAAAGGTAAAGATGTTCTTGTGATTGGTGGCGGTGATACTGGTAGTGACTGTATTGGAACAGCTAACAGACAAGGCGCAAAGAGCGTTACACAGATTGAAATTATGCCTAAACCTCCTGTTGGACCTGAAGATCCAAATAGTCCATGGCCTAATTGGCCTCGCACAATGAAGACTACATCAAGTCACGAGGAAGGTTGTACACGTCGTTGGAATATAAACTCATTGGAATTCCTTGGTAAAGACGGAAAACTAACAGGCGTAAAGGTTCAAGAAATAACATGGGAGCCAAATCCTGAAGGTGGTCGCCCTATTATGAAGCCAGTAGGAAAACCAGAAATCATAAAGGCTGACATGGTATTGTTGGCAATGGGATTCCTAAAACCACAACATCCACAGTTCCAAGACAATGTTTTTGTTGTCGGAGATGCTGCTAATGGTGCAAGTCTTGTTGTAAGAGCTCTTGCCAGTGGTAGGGACATCGCAGAAGAAATAGACCGCAAGTTGTCACACTAATGTAACATTTGTTTAAAGCGGTTGTAATATATTGCTTCTACCTTTGTAGCAAATTAAATTATAATTTGTCACAAAGGTGGAAACAATATATTTTTTTATTGTCGTATTTCTGCTATGTCTAGCAGTATTCGATCTTTTTGTTGGAGTGAGCAATGACGCCGTAAACTTTCTTCAATCGGCGATTGGGGCTAAGGTTGCGACTTTCAGAACAGTGCTAATCATCGCATCGCTTGGTGTTGTGGTTGGAGCTATTATGTCATCAGGCATGATGGATGTAGCGCGGCACGGGATAATTACGCCGAGTCAATATTCATTCGAGGAGGTGATGACGATATTCCTTGCTGTAATGGTTACCGATGTAATCATACTTGATGTTTTCAATACGCTAGGAATGCCTACTTCCACTACGGTTTCCTTGGTTTTTGAGCTTCTTGGTGGAGCATTTGTCATCGCCACAATAAAGGTACTTTCAAATGACACTCTAGGCTATGGAATGCTTTTGAATAGTGATAAAGCACTTAGCGTTATCGTTGCTATATTCGTATCAGTGGCAATTGCATTTATTTTTGGTGTGATTGTCATGTGGCTTTCACGATTGATATTTACATTCAACTACAAAAGCCGTTCACAGATAGTGACTGTGATATTTGGTGGAATAGCTTTTACCACTCTTTCATATTTCATATTCCTAAAGGGATTAGGAAAAAGCCCTTATATCAGTACTACTGTTAGTGATTATATTAGTGCTCACACGGAGATACTGATCGTTTATACATTCATTGTATCTACAATCATAATGCAGATTATACATTGGTTGGGGTATAATATCTTCAAGTTTGTTGTGTTAATGGGAACATTTGCACTAGCAATGGCTTTTGCAGGAAATGATCTTGTAAACTTTATAGGCGTTCCACTTGCCGGACTAGATTCTTATAACGATTTCATAGCAAATGCTAATGGTGCTTCAGCTGGTTCTTTCCAAATGTGGTCTCTTATGTCTAGTGCACACACTCCTCCACTTTATTTACTTGGGGCAGGCGTGATAATGATTATAGCAATGGCTAAGTCAAAGAAAGCGCACAATGTGATAAAGACTTCTGTAGATTTGAGCCGTCAAGATGAAGGAGATGAAATGTTCGGAAGCTCTAAAACTGCTAGGGCAATAGTTAGATACACACAAAATGCAAACAACCAAATAAAGAAGGCGTTACCAAAACGAATTACTAGTTGGATAGACAGTCGTTTCGATAAACAAAACCTTGTGCTAGAGAACGAGAATGCAGCATTTGACATTGTGAGAGCTGCAGTTAATCTTGTGCTTGCATCAATGTTGATCACGATAGGAACAAATTATAAATTGCCACTTTCAACAACTTATGTGACATTTATGGTTGCAATGGGATCTAGCTTGGCCGATAAAGCATGGAGCAGAGAAAGTGCAGTGTTCAGAGTAACTGGTGTAATAAGTGTAATCGGAGGATGGTTTATCACAGCAGGACTGGCATTTATTGCTTGTGCTATTGTTTGCCTCATTATGTATTATGGTGGAATCATTGCTAAAGTGGCTTTTATGGCTGTTGTTATAATAACTCTTATCCGCTCAAACCGAAATTTTTCTCGCAAGTCAAAGGAAACTGAAAATGAAGATAACGCATTCAGACTTATGATGCGCTCAAATGATCCTGAAATAATTTGGGATCTACTACGTAACCACGTTAGCCGTACGCAAAGCTATGTCAACAGATTTGCACTTGCCCAATACAACAAAATTGTAGATGGACTTGCAAATGAAAATGTTCGCGAATTGGCTAAGTGTGGCAAACAATTGAAAACAGAACAGCAAACCTTGAAGAAATACAGACGACAGGAAATGCTTGCACTGAAAAAACTACCTTTTGACATTGCAATAGAACGCAATACATGGTTTCATCTAGGGGCTAATTCTGATCAGCAGTTTATTTATAGTCTTCGTCGTATGCTAGAACCAATAAAGGAGCATGTGGATAATAATTTTAATCCTCTTCCAGAGCAATACATCACAGAATACAGACAGATAAGTCATAAGGTTAACGACTTAATGAAGCAGTCTGAGGCTCAGATTTCTACATGTAGGTATGATAACTATCGAGATATACTTTTAGAGGCAGACATGCTTAAGAATAAGCTCTCTGCAGTTCGTAAGCTACATATTGACAGAATACAATGCAGCGATGATAACAGTGAGATGCAGAT
>JAGPJJ010000060.1 GCA_018054505.1 Prevotella sp. | reverse complement strand
TAGTGACATTATGACATTAGTGACATTGAAAAAACTTTTTCTGGTAGCGTGTCTTTAGCCGTATTAGACTTACATTTGTTATTAAATAAGTTGTCTAACCTTACCAGATTGGTTGTCATTCAATTAAATATGGTTGTCACCTTGCCTTTAGCATAGAGGGCAACTCCCCCCCTAAAATGGCTAAGAAACAAAAAATATGGAACTATTCTGCAAATTTGCGTAATAGTATTACGTGATGACTATAATAATATAAAAAGGATCTAGGTATTAAACCAAGATCCCATTTATTATTTGAAGAACTTTGTGTATTCGTTTTCAAAGTTTGGTGTGAAAATATTCTTGCCTATATTACTTAAAATTTCATCACGACTCCAAAATCTACCTCCATCCAATTCTTCTTTGCTTGGCTGAATATCACCATTGTATATTGTTTTGTGTACATATACTAATTCTTTTTCGCGAGCACTTTCAAAAACGTAATGCCCCATGTCCTGAGGAGTGAAATCTGTTATTCCAAGTTCTTCTCTAACTTCACGTTTCAATGAAGTTTTAACATCCTCACCAAGATCAATGTGGCCTCCACATGCAGTATCCCATTTTGATGGTTGGATATCCTTCCATGCAGGGCGCTTTTGAAGGTATATCTCTCCCTTGCTATTGAAGACATGAAGATGTACTACAGGATGTAGTTTTTTACTTCCATCGTGTGCCTCTCCACGAGTTATAGCACCAATAATGTTTCCTTGTTCATCAACGAGAGGAAACATCTCGTCATTGTTATCTATCATAAATTATAGTTTAGCTTTAAATGTAAAGCAACCAGGGAAAAATTTCTCAAGTTCATTAGGTTCTTTTTTGAATATGCCGTAGATGGTACTTCCACTGCCACTCATCTGGGCAAAGACAGCACCATTTTCATAAAGCTTATTTTTTATATTATTCAGTTCAGGATGGTTAGCGAATACTGATGATTCAAAATCATTTACCAATAATCCTTTCCATGTAGAAATTGGTTTATGTACAATTTCTCTACAACAAATTTCTGGGGCTTTTGGTACTACGTTAGCGTAAGCCTCCTTTGTAGAAACTGCAATATCCGGTTTAACTAAAAAGATGTAGTATCCGTTTAAATTTCCTTTTGGTCCGTCTGCAGGCATCAGTTCGTCTCCGATACCAGTTGCATACGAAGGCTCACAACTGATAAAAAATGCACAATCAGCACCTAGTTTTGCGGCATATCTTTCCATTTCAGCATTGCCAATGTTAAGTCTGAAACGTTCATCAAGTAATTTGATCATGTGGGCAGCATCGCTAGAACCACCACCTAAACCAGCTTGTGAAGGTATTCTTTTATAAAGATGTGCATGAACGCGTGGAAGCTTATAATCTTCGGCAATTAATTTGTAGGCTTTAATAACTAAATTATTGTTTTCGTCACATTCGATGGCATTACCGCTAACTTTTAAGTCACAATCATTCTCAGAAGGAAATTTTTCGTCCATATATTTTATTTCCAAAGCATCATATAATGGAATAGGGTAGAATACCGTTTCAAGATTGTGATAGCCATCGGAACGTTTGCTTACAATGTTTAGTCCAAGATTAATTTTGGCACATGGAAATTTAATCATAGTTCTTATTTTAAATTTTTTATCTGCAAACTAGAGTAAAATCATCAAACTTGCTTGAATGTACAGCCTCTAGTGCAGTTGTATCTTATGCAAAAATACAAAAAATCTAATAACCATAATATTATATAAACAAAAAAATTATTACCTTTGTCACAAATCATTAATTTATGGCAGAAAATAATAGTAATAATACTAAAAAACGTAAGACTTCTACACCAATAGATACGACTTATGGTCATCTTCAACCTCAGGCTACTGATATAGAGAGAGCTGTACTGGGTGCTTTGATGATAGATAAGGATGCTTTTTCAATGATTTCAGAGATAATACGTCCTGAAACATTTTATGAACCAAGAAATCAAAAAATATATCAGGCTATCCAAAACCTGAATATGAGTGAACGTCCTGTTGATATCATGACTGTTACTGAAGAATTAAAAAAGGAAGGTACAATTGATGATATAGGTGGTCCAGGCTACGTGTTGGATATCAGTGCGCATGTTGCATCGTCTGCAAATGTTGAGTACCATGCTCATATTTTAGCACAGAAATTTTTAGCTCGTCAGCTTATTCAGTTCGCTAGTAGGATTGAGGAAAAAGCTTTTGATGATACTGTCGATGTTGATGCTTTGATGCAGGAGGCTGAGGGAACTTTGTTTGAGATATCTCAGAAAAATATGAAGCAGGATTACACTCAGATTGATCCTGTTATTCAACAGGCTGTGGATATTTTGCAAAAGGCTTCTGCCAATACTGGTGGTTTAACAGGAGTTCCAACAGGATATACTCAGTTAGATGAAATGACCAGTGGATGGCAGCAGAGTGACCTTGTTATTATTGCTGGACGTCCAGCCATGGGTAAGACTTCTTTTGCACTTAGTTTGGCAAAGAATATAGCTGTTGACTATAGAATTCCTATTGCGTTCTTCTCTCTGGAAATGAACAACGTTCAGCTTGTAAACCGTTTGATCTCGAATACTTGTGAGATTGCGGGTAGCAAAATGCTGAACGGACAGCTTACTCCTGATGAATGGGAACGTCTTGATAAAAATCTTAGAAAGTTGACAGGTGCTCCTGTCTATGTGGATGATACTCCTGGTTTGTCGGTATTTGAACTCCGTACTAAAGCACGTAGGTTAGCGCGTGAGAAAGGTGTTAAGATAATAATGATTGACTACCTTCAGTTGATGAATGCCAATGGTATGAAGTTTGGTAGCCGTCAGGAGGAGGTTTCAACAATATCTAGATCATTGAAAGGATTAGCAAAGGAATTGAATATTCCAATACTCGCACTTTCTCAGTTGAATCGTACTGTTGAAAATCGTGATGGACTTGAAGGTAAGCGTCCTCAGCTTAGCGACTTGCGTGAATCAGGAGCCATCGAGCAAGATGCCGATATGGTACTTTTCGTGCATCGTCCTGAATACTATCATATATTTAATGATGAAAAAGGTAATGACCTACACGGTAAAGCCCAAATCATTATTGCAAAGCATAGAAAGGGTGCAACTGGTGACGTTTTGCTTACATTTAAGGGTGAGTATACTCGATTCCAGAATCCAGAAGAGTCTTATGGATTACCACAGGGAGGAGGAGAGATTATCGGTTCTAAGATGAATAATGGCGATGGAGCTCCGCAAGATAATCCATTTGGTGATATGCCGCCAATACCACAAGGTGATAATATGCCTTTCTGATCATAAATAGCTAATAGAAACGATGTAAAAAGTTGCCAAAAGTAGTAAATTGAAAGATTTTTAGATAAAAATGTTTTAATTCTTTTGTGTATTTAGAAATATATCATTACCTTTGCACGTGTAAATACGAAATAAGTTATGAATACATCTCTAAACATATTGAGCATTATTATTCGAATTCGACTACAAAAAGTGAGTGGAAGTGGTAAGGTGCGCATATAGATGATGTAATACAATATTTGAAGCCTTTCTCACTTCCTTGTAAGTGTGAAAGGCTTTTTCATTGGGAAATATAATTATAAATACACAAATATATGAGTGACAGATTGTTTGTTTTTGATACCACTCTTAGAGATGGTGAGCAGGTGCCAGGATGCCAGTTGAATACAGTTGAAAAGATTCAGGTAGCTAAGGCTCTTGAGCAATTAGGAGTTGATGTTATCGAGGCTGGTTTTCCGATATCATCTCCAGGTGATTTTAATTCTGTTGTAGAAATTTCTAAAGCTGTAACTTGGCCAACGATATGTGCTTTGACTAGGGCAGTTCAAAAAGATATAGATTGTGCAGTTGACGCTCTAAAATATGCAAAGCACAAGCGTATACATACAGGAATAGGAACTAGTGATTCTCACATTAAGTATAAATTCAATTCTAACAGAGAAGAAATAATCGAGCGTGCAGTTGCGGCAGTGAGCTATGCTAAAAGATATGTTGAAGATGTTGAATTCTATGCTGAAGATGCTGGAAGAACAGATAACGAGTATTTAGCAAGGGTTGTTGAAGCTGTTGTTAAAGCAGGTGCTACTGTTGTAAATATTCCTGATACCACAGGCTATTGTTTGCCTGATGAATATGGAAATAAGATTAAATATCTTATGGAACATGTTGACGGTATTGAAAAAGCAATTATTTCTACTCATTGCCATAACGACTTAGGTATGGCTACAGCAAATACTCTTCAGGGTGTTTTGAATGGTGCTCGTCAGGTTGAAGTGACGATAAATGGAATAGGAGAGCGCGCTGGAAATACAGCCCTTGAGGAAATTGCTATGATATTGAAATGTCATAAGGGCATTGATATTGACACGAATATCAATACATCTAAAATTGTTCCAATGTCAAGAATGGTTTCAAGTTTGATGAATATGCCTGTGCAGCCAAATAAGGCTATTGTGGGACGCAATGCTTTTGCCCATTCTAGTGGAATTCATCAAGATGGTATTTTAAAGAATGTACAGACTTATGAAATCATTAATCCAAAGGATGTAGGATTGGATGATAACTCAATAGTATTGACTGCTCGTTCTGGAAGGGCTGCTTTGAAATATCGCCTACATGTGAATGGCATTGATATTGAAGACGAAGAGAAACTGGATAAGATATATAAAAAATTCTTGCAGTTAGCTGATAAGAAGAAAGAGGTTAGCGATGAAGATATCTTGATGTTAGCAGGTGCTGATCAGACTGATGCTCATGGTGTGAAGCTTGATTATTTGCAGGTAACAACAGGTAAAGGTGTAAAAAGTGTTGCAAGTATCGGACTAGATTTATCAGGTCAGAAATTTGAGGAAGCTTCTTCTGGCAATGGACCTGTTGATGCAGCTATTAGTGCTTTGAAAAAAATAATACATAAGCAGATGACTTTGAAGGAATTTACCATTCAAGCAATAGATAAAGGTTCTGACGATGTTGGAAAAGTTCACATGCAAGTGGAATATGACGGTCATGTATATTATGGATTTGGCGTGGATACAGATATAGTAACGGCAAGCGTTGAAGCATATATTGATTGTATAAACAAATTTAAAATTCGCTAGTTTCAGTAATAACAATAAACACACATATTTATGAATACATTATTTGACAAGATTTGGGATAAGCATGTTGTTCAGGTCGTTGATGATGGCCCAACACAACTTTATATAGATCGTCTTTATTGCCACGAAGTTACATCTCCACAGGCTTTTGCAGGAATGCGTGCAAGAGGGTTGAAATGTTACAGAGCTGACAAGATATTTTGTATGCCTGATCATAACACACCTACTCACGATCAGGACAAACCTGTTGATGATCCAATTTCACGCAAACAACTAGACACTCTAGATAAAAACTGTGCAGACTTTGGATTGACAGAGTTCAAAATGAATACTAAAGATAATGGTATCATTCATGTTGTTGGTCCAGAAAAAGGACTGTCTTTGCCAGGAATGACTATCGTATGTGGTGATTCCCACACTTCAACTCACGGTGCCATGGGTGCTGTTGCCTTCGGTATTGGTACATCTGAGGTTGAAATGGTTATGGCTTCTCAATGTATTCTTCAGCAGAAGCCAAAGAGCATGAGAATAAATATTAATGGTAAACTTAATCCTAATGTTGTAGCAAAGGATGTAGCTCTTTACCTTATGAGTAAACTTACTACTAGTGGAGCAACTGGTTACTTTGTAGAGTATAGCGGTCAAGTAGTGCGTGACATGACGATGGAAGGTAGATTGACTTTGTGTAACCTGTCTATTGAAATGGGTGCACGAGGAGGTTTCGTAGCTCCTGACGAGAAGACATTTGAATATATTAAAGGTCGTGAATATGCTCCAAAAGGTGAAGAGTGGGACAAGGCTTTAGCTTATTGGAAAACTCTTAAGAGTGGTAGTGATGCTATATTTGATAAGGAATTAAATTTTAATGCATCTGATATTGCTCCACGTATAACTTATGGAACAAATCCAGGTATGGGTATTGCTATTGATGGGACGATACCTACAGTTGATACCATGGATGAGAAAGAGCGTGCTTCATTTATGAAGAGTCTTGACTATATGGGATTCAAACCAGGCGAACAACTTCTGGGGCATGCTATTGATTACGTTTTCCTTGGTGCATGTACAAATGGACGAATTGAGGATTTCCGTGCATTTGCAGATATAGTAAAAGGTAAGAAAAAAGCTGATAACGTAATAGCTTGGCTTGTCCCAGGTTCATGGCTTGTTGACAAGCAGATTCGTGAAGAGGGGATAGATAAAATACTAGAAGAGGCTGGTTTTGAAATTCGTCAGCCAGGATGTTCTGCATGTCTTGCTATGAATGATGATAAGATTCCTGCAGGAAAGTATTCTGTTTCTACAAGTAATCGTAATTTTGAAGGACGACAGGGACCTGGTTCACGTACAATACTTGCATCTCCACTAGTAGCTGCGGCTGCTGCTATTACGGGTAAAATAACAGATCCAAGAACTCTTTAATATATTAATTATGAAACAGAAATTTAACGTTATAACATCAACTTGTATTCCATTGCCTTTAGAAAATGTGGATACAGATCAGATTATTCCAGCTCGTTTTTTAAAAGCAACAGATAAAGAAGGCTTTGGAGATAATTTATTTCGTGATTGGCGATATAATAAGGATGGTTCTTTAAAGAAGGATTTTGTATTAAATGATTCGAGATATAGTGGAGTCATACTTGTTGCAGGCAAGAACTTTGGTTCGGGATCATCTCGTGAACACGCTGCATGGGCTATTGCAGGATATGGATTTAGAGTTGTAATAAGTTCTTTCTTTGCAGATATTCATAAAAACAATGAACTAAACAACTTTGTACTTCCTGTAGTTGTGTCAGAAGAATTTCTTCAGGAACTTTTCGATAGTATAAGTTCGGATAACAAAATGGAAGTTAAAGTGGATTTGCCTAATCAAGTCGTTTCAAATCTCAAGACAGGAAAGAGTGAGCGTTTTGAAATTAATGGTTATAAAAAGCATTGTCTAATGAATGGTCTTGATGATGTAGACTTTCTTGTTCAGAATCGTGATAAGGTAGAAACATGGGAGAAAGAAAACAAATAGAAATAATGGATTGCACGCTTCGTGACGGAGAACAGACCAATGGTGTGTCTTTTCTTCCTCACGAGAAGCTTATGATAGCTCGTGCTCTCTTGTCTGATGTAAAAGTAGATCGTATAGAGATTGCTTCTGCGCGTGTATCTGAAGGTGAAAAAGATGCAGTACGTATGATTTGTCGCTATGCCGAATTAAACGGTATCTTAAATAAAGTTGAGGTTCTTGGCTTTGTTGATGGTAATAAGTCTGTTGACTGGATACATGATTGCGGCTGTCGCGTTATAAATCTGCTTGCTAAAGGTAGTCTGAAGCATTGCACATTGCAGTTAAATAAAACAATAGAAGAACATATTCATGATATTGTAGAAGTACTTGACTATGCCAAGAAATTGAACATGCAGGTAAATTTATATCTCGAGGATTGGTCTTCAGGTATGAAGGATTCTCCTGAATATGTATTTAAACTCATAGATGCTCTTCATCATCAAAACATTTGCCGTTTCCTTTTGCCTGATACATTAGGAATATTGAGCCCAACTCAGACTATGGATTATATTAGCCAGGTTGTAGAGCGTTATCCTGATATTCATTTTGATTTTCATGCTCATAATGACTATGATATGGCAGTAGCTAATTCACTTGCAGCTGTTAAGGCTGGAGTTGATGGATTGCATGTAACTGTAAACGGTTTAGGGGAAAGATGTGGTAATGCTCCTTTGTCATCAGTGCATGTTGTTTTGAAGGATATGTATGACTTTTCAACCAATATTGACGAGACATCATTAGTCTATATCACTCATCTTGTTGAGGGATACAGTGGTATTGCTGTAGCCCCAAATACTCCTATCGTTGGTGAAAACGTATTTACTCAAGTTGCTGGTGTTCATGCTGACGGTGATAATAAAGACAAGTTGTATTGCAATGACTTAGTCCCTGAAAGATTTGGTCGTCATCGTGAATATGCTCTTGGAAAGAATTCTGGTAAAGCTAATATAACTCAAAATCTTAATGAACTCGGATTGGAGCTCACCCAAGAACAGACTAAGGCTGTGACGCAGCGTATTACTCAACTTGGTGATAGAAAAGAATTAGTTACTCAGGAAGATCTCCCTTACATTGTATCTGATGTGTTAAAACATAGCATTCCTGATGAGAATGTGAAGTTACTAAGTTACATGGTTTCAACATCTTATGGCATGAGACCTATAGCAAGTCTTAAAGTATCGATAAATGGTGTAAGTTATGAAGCTGATTCAACAGGTGACGGACAATATGATGCCTTTGTGAAGGCTTTGCGTAAAGTCTATAAAAATAATCTTAATAGAGAGTTCCCTCTGTTGGACAACTATCAGGTGAGTATTCCACCTGGTGGACGCACTGACGCTTTGGTGCAAACCATTATTACATGGATAAAAAGTGATGGCAAAAAATTTCGCACACGAGGACTTGATGCTGATCAGACTGAGGCTGCTATAAAGGCAACGATAAAGATGCTCAATATGATTGAGAATCCTGAAACTAGATAAATGAATTTAAAAATATAATATAATGAATTTAAAGATTGCTGTTTTGGCCGGTGATGGTATCGGACCAGAGATAATGAAACAAGGTGTTGCCGTATTAAATGTGGTAGCAGATAAGTTTAATCACAAGTTTACTTACACCGAAGCTCTTTGTGGTGCTCATGCTATTGATGAAGTTGGTGATCCATTCCCTGAAGATACTTTTAAAGTTTGTATGGATGCTGATGCTGTTTTGTTTGCAGCTGTGGGTGATCCTAAGTTTGATAACAATCCAACTGCAAAGGTGCGTCCTGAGCAAGGATTGCTTGCAATGCGCAAGAAATTAGGACTTTTTGCGAACGTTCGTCCTGTTGCTACTTTTGATTGCCTGCTTCATAAATCTCCTTTAAAAGATGAGTTGTTGAAAGGTGCTGACTTTGTTGTAATTCGTGAGCTTACTGGTGGAATGTATTTTGGAGAGAAGTATCAAGATAATGACAAGGCTTATGATACAGATATCTATACACGTCCTGAAATTGAGCGTATTTTAAAGGTTGCTTTTGAAACAGCAATGAAGCGTAATAAGCATTTGACTGTTGTTGATAAGGCAAATGTTCTTGCTTCTAGTCGTCTTTGGAGATTGATTGCTAAGGAAATGGAATCATCTTATCCTGAAGTAAATACAGATTATATGTTCATTGATAATGCATCAATGCGTGTTCTCACTGAACCAACTTTCTTTGATGTTGTAGTTACCGAGAATACTTTTGGTGACATTCTTACAGATGAGACAAGTTGTATCACAGGTTCTATGGGACTTCAGCCATCAGCAAGTTTAGGAGAGCATACTCCATTGTTTGAACCTGTACATGGTAGTTGGCCACAAGCTACTGGTAAGAACATTGCTAATCCTATCGCTCAGATTCTTTCTGCAGCTATGCTTCTTGAACATTTTGGCCTTAATGCAGAGGGGCAGATCATTCGTCAGGCTGTAAATGCAAGTCTTGATGCAAATGTTCGTACTCCTGAAATTCAAGTAGAAGGTGGTAATGCTTATGGAACTACAGAAGTAGGAAAGTGGATTGTTGACTATATTAAGAATAATTGATAAATATCCATTATATAATAACGCCACAATAGTTTAATGC
>JAGPJJ010000215.1 GCA_018054505.1 Prevotella sp. | reverse complement strand
GTACATTCCTAAGTCTGCTGCGTTTTCAAACTTCAGTCAGCAGAAAATAACAAAGTTTACGGCAAAAATTAATGAGAGACCAAGAAAGAAATTGAATTTCTCAACACCAAAGGAGTGCTTTTACAAAGACATTTCGTAATTTTGCACTTGCTTGTTGAATTCGCGAAAGATAGAAAATGGGCTAAAAAGTTAAAAATCCTAACTCACTCTAAATTGAGCTTTGGTTGAATATCAAGATGTTGGGCGTTTGCCTATATTATATAGGTAACAATATGGAAACGAGCGGACTTCTGCTCGTTTCTGAATTTTGCAAAATGCAAAGAACGCCTCAATTCGAGGGCAAAGATACGACATTTTTCTAAATATCCAATGATTTACAAGAGGAATTTTATGGAATTTAGAACTTTTAGCGTTATATTCTCTACCAGATAAGCTGATTTCTTAGAAAATATTTGTATAATACGATTTTAAAACATATTGTTTGTAGTAACAAATCCCACCTTAGTACGCCTCTCAACGATGCGTACTAAGGTGGGCCTTTGCTTTTTATTTGGGTATATGAGCTACGACAAGCAACCTATATATATGTACAATTAGTCTTGCTACAAAATAGGGGATTGATAATTGAAAATGTTGCAACGGCTAAACTATAACTTCGCAATATCAGCAATACTTCCGTTTTGCAAATTATCTCCGATACATGCAACAAGACCTGCAAGCTGGTCAGTACATACGAGCAAGCTATCAGCATAGAAAAAATATTTTCCAACACTTCATTCAAAATGCAAGTACGGAACTACACAAAATCCTTTGCAGACTACAACAGTAAAGCTGTTAATCTAAGGCAGAGCCCCCAAATAATTATGACCTTAACGCTGCCATAAACGCTTAATATTGCTCCTGTAACATTTTACTTCTTGCCATTAAGCATGCACCTATTAATCCTGCACAGTCTTTCAGAGTAGATGTTTCTATCTTGGAATCTTCGTTCACCATATTGAGAGAGAATTTCTTGATTCCCATACATATTGGTTGTGTTATGTAGTCACCAGTAACCGATAGGTCTCCTCCTATAACCAACATCTCAGGATTGAATATATTGATGACGCCAGCAAGGGTTGTACCCAATTCTACTGCCATCATTTGTAACGTCTCAATGCTCATCACATCTTCTTTCTTGATGGCTTCGAGAATATCATGAAGTGTTAGACTTTTGTGTTGATTCAATACTTTGTCAGAGAGGACAGATATGCCACCATTCTGTATCTTCTGATTCATCTTGCGTTGTAGTGCAGAACCAGAAGTCTCAGTTTCCACGCATCCAGTTTTTCCACAATGACAAATTATGCCATTATTGTATATATGCATATGTCCAATTTCCCCAGAAAATCCCGACTTGCCAAAATATAATTTGCCGTTGATGATAATACCGATACCAATTCCCCAACTCACATTAACAAAAATGACATTTTTAACACCCTTACAGACGCCTCTGAGGTATTCGCCGTAGGTCATGCACCGAGTGTCGTTGTCAATGCATACTGGTATGTTCAGGCTCTGAGAGAGCATATCAGCCAATGGTTTTTCTATGCAAGTGAAATAATTGTATGCGCAACCAACTTCTGGGTTAACTCTGCCGCCAATGCTCATGCATGCATTCTGTATATTTTCTTTTTTGAAACCTTCTTTCTCTATGAAAGTGTTGATTATTGCTATGAGACTTTCAAAGCAATCTGGGGTATCTTCATATACAAAGTCTATTCTCTCTGGCTGAGTTACCATATTACCACAAAAATCACAAATTCCTAAAGTAAGGTAATCTTTTCCTGTATCTATTCCAAGAAAATAGCCCGAAGTGGCAATTAAATCATACTCTTTAGGAGCCCTCTTTGAATAGTGGGCTCTTTTTCCTGTTTCCTGTACCAGACCGATTTCTATAAGTTCGTTCAGTGTCTTAGTCGTATATGGGATACTGACTCCTAAACTTTTGGAAAGTTCGGCAATAGTTTGTCCTCCATGCTCTATAAGCAGCCTCATTAAAGCCGTCTTTGAAGCGGACCATTTTGTGTTATTGACTATATCTTTTAACATACTACATTTTATTATTAACTACAATTACCTTGCAAAGGTAAATAAATAAATTTATTTTTTTATTAATTGTGTGTTAATTAATCTAAATGCGTAAAATAACAAGTATTTTGTATTTAACTCCTCGCCATCAAAGATGTCATGGTATCAATATTTGTTAGATAACAAAGGATTAATTAATCCTGTCGCATAATATAATAAGGTATAATAGGCAAAATACGGATCATAAATAAATTAAACTAAATTATTTAATCGTTTTAATGAAAAAAGTTTCACAATAATTTGGAGATTAATAAAATTAGTTATATATTTGCACCAAAATTAATAAATAATCTAATAATGATAAAATGAAGAGTAGAAAGTTTTATCCTTGGTTAGTTGTAGCACTCCTTTGGGTGGTAGCTCTTCTCAACTATATGGATCGTCAGATGCTTTCCACTATGCAGGCCGCTATGAAGGTTGACATCGTGGAATTGCAGCAAGCTGAAGCCTTTGGCGCTTTGATGGCTGTCTTCCTTTGGATCTATGGTATTGTGAGTCCATTTGCCGGTATCGTAGCTGATAGAGTCAGTCGAAAGAAATTAGTAGTAGGAAGTCTCTTTGTCTGGTCT
>JAGPJJ010000059.1 GCA_018054505.1 Prevotella sp. | reverse complement strand
TATAGTCTATCATTGCAATAGCCCGCCAAATAAAGTTTAAACAAGAAATATAATGATTACTCGAGAAAAAGATAAATTTATTTCTATTTTGAAGCATTATAATATATCAAAATATTTTTATATATGATAAAAATATGCTATTCATAATTTATAAAAATACATTTTTTTATTTTGTAGTATGTCTTGCTTGCATTATCTTTGTAACTTCAAAATTATACAAAATGATTACTACTTTCTATGTTACAAATATCCTATTACTAATATCTATATTCTTAATTGTAATATTCATGTATGGGAGGGCACAACGATTGAGAATTTCGCTCTTTCAATTTCGTAGGCGTTCTTTTATTTCTGTGTATATTATGTTTGCAATATATATATTATCAACGTTCTTTATCTGTTCAGATGATGGTATAGAGCTGTTTGCGACAGGACCCATGTGTTTACTATACATCACTTTTATTCTTTTTTCCTTATTCGTTTCTGGCTATTTCGGGCGTAATTATTATAAGAAATTGCTCATTTGGTTATTTCTTTTTCAATATCCTGTAGTTTCTTTGATTGTTCATGCTGTTATGGTCATCTCTGGAGACTATACCAAATATTATGCAATATATGAAACTTTCAAAGATCATAAACTAACTACAACTGTTTTAATAACAAGAATAGAAAGTATAATAATGATGCTATCAGGATATGCATTAATGACAGGAATAGTGATAAATTCGTATCTACATTTTCGTAAAAACCTAAAACGACTGACTACTGAAAAAATGTTATCTATGCACCATGCTGAAACCATTGATATTATGATATACTTAATAATATTTTTGTGGACAATGCTCAGCAATTTTATCGATTCATTATGGCCAAGAATACTTACTAATGTGTTTATGACAATTATGATTGTTCGTACATATGTTATATATAGCAGATTTATTTATTACTCACTTGAACTATCTAAGATGAATATTATTATTCCTGAAAAGATAGAAAAGTTAATGGGACAACATACAGAAAACCCATTCTATACAAGTAACCCTACTTTGGAGGCTATATCCCAAGCATTAGATATTGAAAAAGAAGATCTAAGAAACTATATTTACACACAACTTGAGACTACATTATCAGCATGGGCAAGTGAAAAGATAATATTATACATTTCTCAACAACTTTTAAAAACCGATCGTATGGTTAGTGAGCTTGCATTATCATGTGGTTATTCAAATCCATCAGCTTTGAATCGCGCTTTTAAACAACGCTTTGGTGTAACTCCATCGGAATTCAGAGTGAAAAATAAATTGTAATTTAGCACATATTATTATGTGAACAAAAGTTTATTTTTTACTTTTTTGATTTCTTTTTGTTAAAACAATACGTAGTGGTAAGTATTTTTAATGTGTTGATAAGTCTGTTACAGAATAAAAACACTAAAATTGCAACTGAAAATTCAATTTTAAATTTAATTTAGAAGTAAATTCATCTGCTTGGTTTGTGAAAATCGGCATTTGTTACAAGTTAAAATTTATTAGTCGAGAAAATGTGATCCATGTTCATAGAATAGCGATTCTTATGAATGTGGATTTTTTGTACACAAAATTTTAATTAACATTTTCTGCATTACTAACATGCATTTTTTGTATTTTTGCAAATATTTATTGAACACCTATATTATTATGAATACAAAACAGAAATCAACAATCAGTTTACTTTTTATATGTCTTGGAAATATATGCCGCTCACCAGCTGCACATGCCGTATTTTTAAAAATGATTGAAATGCGTAAACTTGAAAGCAAATTCATTGTGGATTCTGCCGGTATTGGCAACTGGCATGTAGGACAATTACCTGACAGCAGAATGATTGAGCATGGAAGCAAACGTGGATATAATATAAATCACCACGCAAGACAATTTTGTATTAACGATTTTAACAAGTTTGATTACATTGTTGTAATGGACGAAGACAATTACAACATGATAACAAATATGGCAAAATCAGATTCGGACTCTATAAAGGTAATACGTATGGCGGATTACTTTACGCAACATTCAAACAGCTCTGTACCAGATCCATACTATGGCGAATCTGCAGATTTTGAACTTGCTCTTGATTTAATTGAGGACGGATGCGAAGGATTACTAAAAAGCTTTTACCCTCACGAAAGCTAAAACAAAACAAATAGTAATCAAATAACAAAAAAAATCTTTCGTTTTGCAAAATAATCAAACATAACGCTTGCAATACAATTATATTTTCTTATCTTTGCATTCACATAAGATAATAAAGACTTATTGAGATGAGTAAATTAATTAAACCACAAGGTTACGCAGCGCTTCTTGACATGAAGCAGACAGAACAAGGCATAAAACTCATAAAAGAGTTTTTTCAGCAGAATCTATCTACAGAATTGAGACTACGACGTGTTACAGCACCGCTGTTCGTTCTGAAAGGTCTTGGCATTAACGATGACCTTAATGGAATAGAGCGTCCTGTCACATTTCCTATAAAAGATTTAGGAGATGCACAAGCTGAAGTTGTTCATTCACTTGCAAAATGGAAAAGACTTACGCTGGCGGAATACGATATAGAGCCTGGATATGGCGTTTATACAGATATGAACGCAATTCGTGCAGATGAAGAACTAGACAATCTTCATTCACTATACGTAGACCAATGGGATTGGGAAGCTGTAGTGACAAAAGAACAGCGCACAATATCATTTCTTGAAAATGTAGTGAGACGCATCTATGCTGCAATATTGCGAACAGAATATCTTACATGTGAAACCTATCCTGAAATAAAACCATTTCTTCCTAGCGAAATTCATTTTGTACATAGCCAAGATCTTATAGATATGTATCCAGACTTGTCACCAAAAGAACGTGAAGACGCTATTTGCATGAAATATGGCGCTGTATTTGTTGAAGGAATTGGTGGAAAGTTAAGTGACGGGAAAAAACATGACGGCCGCGCTCCTGATTATGATGATTGGAGCACTATTGCCGAGAATGGAAAAGCTGGACTTAATGGTGATATTCTCATCTGGTATCCAGTTCTGCAACGTTCATTTGAGTTGAGTTCTATGGGTATAAGAGTAGACAAGGATGCTTTATTGCGTCAGTTGAAACTTGAAGGTAAAGAAGACCGTGAAAAGTTATATTTCCACAAACAATTGCTTGAAGACAAGTTACCACTGAGTATTGGTGGTGGTATTGGTCAAAGCCGTCTTTGTATGGTATTGCTTCATAAGGCACACATTGGAGAAATTCAAGCTAGTATATGGCCTGAGGACATGCGCAAAGAATGCGAAAAATTAGGAATGCCGCTTATTTGATAATTATGGATATAATGAATATCGGGACAGTCTAAACATGTAGATTGTCCCGATTATTTTTACGTAAGATCAAGTTCTAGTTTTTCACATAATTTACTAAACGATTCATTATCTTTTTTAAGTAAATCAAAGACATCACGTTTAGACATTATTTGCTTAATCTCACCGGCTTCAGCCAGTCTTAGATTTATCTTTATATTACCATTATGGAGCTCTTTTGCTAGGGTAGCATTTATTCGCTGCTTAATATCAGCAATCTGATTTAATAAGATTTGATTATCAATAACTGCCTCTATTACCGGATAATCAGAAATAAGAGGAGTTATATTTTTCAAGCGCGAAGCTATGCCTTTCATTGATTGCGGCATTCTTGTACACATTGATAACCAACATCTTTCCAAATCTTCTTGCGAAAAATGTCCTATTTCATCCTTATTGGTTTTGTATTTTGCATCTGTATCTATAGTTTGTTCTTCGTTCTTATTTCTAGCAGACTTAAAAGTAAAGCCTATATTATTCAACTTCAACTTTGGTTTTCCAGCTCCTGACATTTTTTGTTTAGAAGTAGGACTACCGCCACTAGCAAAAACAGTAACAATTGATGCATCTCTCTCTTGAGGTTCCTGAACAACCTCCTTGCTCCTGTCTCTTGGAGACAAGACATGACTCTTAGCTACAGCTACCTGCGATGCTGCTTTTTGCTGAGATAAAATCAGGTTCTTAAACAGGGATTTTAATCGTTTAGGGCTACGCCCCGCACTTGCCGAATCATCATTCGGCTGTGTTATCTGTGCTACTTTAATAAGCGAAATTTCAACCAGCAATCTCTTGTTACTACTTTGCTTATAGTTTATATCACATTGATTAAGAACACTCAGTGCCTTATATAAAAAGTCTATGTTGCACTTTTGTGCCTGCTCATAAAACTTCTGACGCTGTTGTTCGCTAGTTTCAAGTAATGGTAAAGTCTGTTGGTCCTTAGCCATAAGAACATTGCGTATATGACTCGCCAAACCATTTATAAGATTTCCGCCATCAAAGCCCTTACCTAGAATGTTATTTAATAGAAGCATTATCTCACTCACTTTATTTGTAAGAGAATACTCTACGATTTTAAAATAGTTTTCTGAATCTAGAACATTCAAATCTTCTATAACCTTCTGATAAGTAATGTCACCTTGACAAAAACTTGCAGCCTGATCAAATATAGACAAAGCATCACGCATTCCACCATCTGCTTTTTCTGCAATTACACTCAAAGCTTCTTCTTCATACTTTATCCCCTCTTTTTCAGCTACACTTTTAAGGTGATTAATAGTATTAGAAATCGTCATGCGCTCAAAGTCGTATATCTGGCATCGCGACAAAATAGTCGGCAATATTTTATGCTTCTCTGTTGTTGCGAGTATAAAAATCACATGAGCCGGTGGTTCCTCTAGAGTTTTAAGGAATGCATTGAAAGCTGCAGTAGACAGCATATGTACCTCATCAATAATGAACACCTTATAACGCCCTATCTGCGGAGGAATACGAGTTTGTTCCATAAGCGCCTTAATATTCTCTACAGAGTTGTTGCTAGCAGCATCAAGTTCAAAGATATTATAAGAACGTTGCTCATTAAAAGATTTACAACTCTCGCATTCATTGCAAGCTTCACCATCCTCGCGTGGGTGTTCACAGTTGATAGCCTTTGCGAAAATACGTGCACAAGTAGTCTTTCCAACTCCTCTTGGACCACAGAAAAGATATGCGTGTGCAAGTCTTCCACTCTTAACAGCATTCTTCAATGTCGTAGTGAGTGCACTTTGACCGACAACGGAGTCGAAAGTCATTGGACGGTATTTTCTGGCAGAAACAATATATTCTTCCATTATTTTTTAGAATTGATGATGCAAAGATAGCAAAAATTATTATCTTTGCAAACAAATAATATAAATATGGCAAGTCGTTTAGGTGTTGTATGGAGCTTTATATCTCACTATAAGTATCTTGTAGTGATTGTGCTCGGTGTTATCATCGTTGGGTTTATCGATGAGAACAGTTTCATGAGACGTATCCAACTTGAACTAAAGATAAGTGATTTAAGAAGCGATATTAACAAATACAACAAACAGTATCAAGATGACTCACGACAGCTCAGAGAAATAAGACGAAACCCGAAGACTATCGAAAAGATTGCACGTGAACGTTATTTCATGAAAGCTGACGATGAAGATATCTACGTACTAAGTGATGACGAGAAACCTTTAAATACTAATAATGAAACAACTGAGTAAATTTCAGAGCATTTTATTTGTGCTAGGCGGCATATTGATGGTAATCGGTGTTGGCTGCTTCGTTTTTATGTTTAAACAGCAAATTGTAAGTTGGCTGTTCCTTGTTGGTACATTGCTCTTTGCAACAATGCAAATGATGCAAGAATACAAAGGAAACAACATGACCATCAGCAGGTTAAAGAATATAATGACTATAGCTGATTTAGTTTTCATTTTTTCTGGTATTCTTATGGTGAATAATGTTTATGGATTCATACGTCCAGCATTCAGTAATGCAAATGACTATGTGACTTATTTGTATAATAAGTGGGTAGTACTTTTGTTAATTGCTGCAATATTAGAAATATACACCATGCATAGAATTGAATGGGAGATTAAAAAAGAAAAGAAGAACAACTCTAATATATAGTATTCAAAGGAAAGAGCATGTCTTAATTACGAAAAAAATATAAAAGTTATATTATATCAATTAAATAGCATGAATTTTTTTTCGCAACTCATTTATACATATTATCTTTGCTTTTAAAGAAAAAGGAAAACAGTTTATGATTAAATATTTTTATCCAATTGTTTCATTATTAGCTCTAGCGCTAACATCATGTGGAAAATCATATAATGTAATCGGCACATCAAACGTATCAAACCTTGATGGAAGAATGCTTTACCTGAAAGTTTTAAAGAATAATGAATTCAAAACTATAGATTCATGCGATGTCGTTCATGGTCAATTTCACTTCCAAGGTAGTTTTGACTCTGTTAGAATGGCGAACATCTTTATGGATAACGAAAGCGTTTTACCGCTAGTTATTGAAGATGGCGATATTAATATCAAAATTGACAATACTCAGCAGACCGTAAGCGGAACTCCACTTAATGACAAGCTATTCAAGTTCTTCAACAAATATAATCAGATGAAGAACCAAGAAAACGAACTTGTCCACAAGCATGACCAAGCTATTATGAACGGACGAAACATGGACGTTGTCAATGCTCACCTCAATAATGAAGCTACAAGGCTAACACAACAAGAAGACAACTTGATTACTAGTTTTGTTACCGAAAACTTTGACAACATTCTTGGTCCTGGTGTATTTTTCATGGTAACTATCGGATATCAATATCCAGAATTGACACCATGGATTGAAGATATAATGAGTAAGGCTACTGATCATTTCAAAGCAGATCCTTATGTTAAGGACTATTACAAAAAAGCTCTTGAAAATCAGCAGATAATGAATGGTATGCGTAGTGCTCCTGCCAATCCTCAACCACCGCAGGCTCCTGCACCACCAAATGCAGCACCTACACCAAATGAGATGGCAAGCCCTTCTAGACCCTGACTAGATTAGGCAATAGTTTTCATAAAACCTCAAAGATGACAATATTAATTAAAAGTGGAACAATAGTAAATGAAGGTTGCTCTGTATTGGGCGACATTGTAATCACTGATGATATTATATCCGGCGTCTATGCTGAAGGTGAAACTCCCCGCGGAGCCTACGACAAAATAGTAGACGCCTCGGGGTGTTTTGTTATCCCTGGAGTCATTGATGATCATGTACATTTTCGTGAACCAGGACTTACAAACAAAGCTGATATTAAAAGTGAAAGTAAAGCCGCTGCTTGTGGTGGTGTGACATCTTATATGGACATGCCAAATACATCTCCACAAACCACAACATTAGAGGCATATAACAATAAATTAAATATTGCGGAAAAGGACAGTCTCGTTAATTATGGTTTTTTCTTTGGGGCAACAACTTCAAATTACGAAACATTCAAGTTGCTTGACCGCCATTCAATACCTGGCATAAAACTTTTTATGGGTGCAAGTACAGGTAATATGCTTGTGGACAAGTCTGAATCATTGAATAATATATTCAAGACCTGCTCTGAAAATGACTTTATATTGATGACGCATTGTGAGGATACAGATATCATAAATGCCAACATGCGTTTAGCTAAAGAGGTAAATGAAGATCCTGACATAACGAAACACCCATTGATAAGGAGCGAACTTGCTTGTTATAAAAGTACACTAACAGCAGTTAATCTAGCAAGAAAGTATAACACGAGACTTCATGTTGCACATGTTACCACTGCAAGAGAACTTGATTTATTTGGTAGCAATGACAAAATCACAGCTGAAGCTGTAATTGCACATATCTATTTCTACGACGAATACTATAAATCTTTAGGGGCATTGATAAAATGCAATCCTGCCATAAAGACGAAACATGATAGAGATGAAATAAGAAAAGCTCTTAATGATGGAAGGATTACTACTATTGGAACTGACCACGCCCCACATGAACTTAAAGACAAACAAGGGGGATGCAGTAAAGCTGCTTCAGGCATGCCTATGATTCAGTTCTCACTTGTAACGATGCTTGAGCTCGTTGACGAAGGCATCCTTTCTATAGAACGTCTTGTCGAACTCATGTGCCATAATCCAGCAACTCTTTTCCACGTAAATAAAAGAGGATTTTTACGTACTGGATATAAAGCTGATATAGCTATTATACAACCATCTTGTAAATGGGAAGTTACAAAAGACCTGATAAGAAGTAAATGCAAATGGAGTCCTATGGAGGGGCATATTTATAATAATAAGGTTAAAACTACAATATGCAATGGCCACATTGTATATGATAATTGCAACATTATTGACGATAGCAGAGGCGAAGCTCTTACTTTCAACATTTAGTTGCTTAATCAAGAACAATGAAGATTCATTATAACATACAAGATATTGAACCATACATAAACTGGTTATACTTCTATCATGCATGGAATATGAACGGCAAGCCCGAAGCTGAAAAGATTAAACTTCGTGGTGATGCTGAACAAATGTTGCACGAATGGTATGATGTTTATCACACGCATGCCGTATTCGAAATACTTGATGCAAACAGTGATGGAGATGATTTGTTGTTAAATGGTATTAGAATACCAATGCTCAGACAGCAGAAGCTAGTAGCAGATGGATTGCCAAACCTGTGTTTAGCAGATTTCATAAGACCTCTTTCAAGTTGTATAAAAGATAAAGCTGGCGTTTTTGCAACAACTGTAGATGCAGAAATGCAGAAAAGATACATCAAAGACGACTATAAACGCATGATGTCTCAAGTTCTTTCTGATAGATTAGCAGAAGGGACTGCAGAAAAAATGCACGAACAAGTAAGACGCGAATACTGGGGATATGCCCCAAACGAGAAACTTTCAATGAAGCAGATTCATAATGAAGAATACCAAGGTATAAGACCAGCTGTTGGGTATCCATCGTTACCAGACACTAGTCTAAACTTCATTATCAGTGAGATTATTGATATGAAAGGAATTGGAATAAGACTCACAGAAAATGGGATGATGATTCCCCATGCGAGTGTAAGTGGTTTCATGTTTGCTCATCCACAAAGTAAATATTTTGATCTGGGAAAAATTGGTAACGACCAGATTATTGATTATGCCAACAGAAGAGGCTTACCAATAGAATTAGTGAAGAAGTTTTTGAAAGTTGTATGATGCTTTGGCATCGTTATTTTTTGATTCATGATAGCAAAAATAATAATTATAATCATATTAGCGATAGTGCTCCCCGACTTATATATCGATTTGCATTATCTCAGACATAGGACAAATTACAACCTATGGAAACGAATCGTATGGTGGATACCAACTATTATCATAATTGTCATTAGTATTTGCTTCGCATTAAGTAAGAAATTTGCTCCCGACGACATGCGAATCTTGGTGGGGTATTTAATGCTACTAGGAATATTTGTTCTTCCAAAGATCATATTTTCAATTTGCTCATTTCTGGGTTGGAGACATTGTGTGTTTCATAAAACACACTTTAATTGGGGAAATGTAATAGGACTATTTCTTTCTTTTATATCTGTAATCATGGTTGTTTACGGATTCACAATTGGTCCTAGAAAATTGAATGTTGTGAATGTCGAAATACCAATAAAAAGACTTCCACAAAGCTTTAACGGACTCAGAATTGTTTTATTCTCTGATGCCCATATTAACTCTTTCCACAATATTATGGAAGACCGACTTATAGATGACATTGACACTATATCAGCTCTTAAACCAGATATTATTTGCTTTGCAGGAGATCTACAAGACATTCAGCCTTCGGAACTTTATCGCTACAAAAATATACTATCGCAAATAGCAAAAGAAGCAAAAGTTCCAGTTTATAGCGTGTTAGGAAATCATGATTACAGCATGTATCAAATAGGAACTCCAAAGATAAAAGCTGAAAACGAGCGCAAAATACAGGAATACGAAAAAGCTATAGGTTGGCACCTTCTGAATAACGAACATAAAGCATTTTACTCTCCTAATCGAAAGGATTCTATAATAATTGC
>JAGPJJ010000058.1 GCA_018054505.1 Prevotella sp. | reverse complement strand
CTAACATCGAAATTATAGAACGGTTTTTCGAAAAAGACGAAGTACAGGAAATATGGCTTACATTCAGTGACCCACAAATGAAAAATGCTCATAAGCGATTAACAAGTACATTCTTTATGGAAAGATATCGTCGTTTCCTTGTTAATAATGGTATTATTCATTTAAAGACAGATTCTAATTTCTTGTTTACTTATACAAAGTATATGGTTGATGCAAATAAGCTACCTGTGCTATTATGTACTGAGGATTTGTATCATGATGAGTTGGATTCAGAAACCAGCAAGATACTTTCTATCCAAACTTATTATGAAAGTATGTGGATAGAAAGAGGGCTGAATATTAAGTATATCAAGTTTATTTTACCTCATGAAAACAAACTTATTGAGCCTGATGTAGAGATACCTTTGGATGATTATAGAAGCTATCATAGACCTAAGAGAAGTGGCTCTGAAACAGGTAAGTGAAAAAATGCAAAAAGTTTGTTGATTTAAAAATTTAAGTGTACATTTGCAACATTATATTGCTTAATATACTTTTAATCGTATAATGATATTTTATGCGATTTATGTATATGATATATAGATTAATTTTACATTCAAGATATACTCATCATTTATGATGAGATTATTTTAATTAGTCGTGTGTGCTTATGCTCGTGAGGGTGTCAGTATACAAAATTTTAAAGTTGAGTTAACTTGATAGTGCATAGTCGTGAGACAATGCACTATTTTTTTATGCGCTCATTGTGTTTAATCAAAAATTATAATTACTTTTGCATAATCAATAAATTATTAGATTATGACATTATATCCAAAACTAATTACAGACGCCCTAGCAACTGTTGTCTATCCTGGCACAAAGAAAAATCTTGTGGAGAGTGAAATGGTTGCTATGGATAATGTACATATTGACGGTATGAAGGTTACCGTCACGCTGATTTTCCCTCGTGACACAGATCCATTTCTCAAGTCTACTTTAAAAGCCGCTAAGGCTGCTATTCATTATCATGTAGATAAAAGCGTAGAGGTTACTATCGAAACAGAATTTAAATCAGCTCCACGTCCTGAAGTTGGTAAACTTCTTCCGCAGGTGAAGAATGTTATAGCTGTAAGTTCTGGTAAAGGTGGAGTAGGTAAGAGCACTGTCTCTGCTAATCTCGCAATAGCTTTGGCTCGCTTGGGATATAAGGTGGGACTTCTTGATACAGATATATTCGGTCCTTCTATGCCAAAAATGTTTGGTGTTGAGGATGCTCGCCCATATAGTGTTAATAAGGATGGCAGACAGCTTATAGAGCCCGTTGAAAAATATGGTGTTAAACTATTAAGTATTGGCTTTTTTGTGAATCCTGATACGGCAACATTATGGCGTGGTGGCATGGCAACTTCTGCTCTTAAACAGCTTATAGCTGATGCTGATTGGGGCGATTTAGACTATTTTATATTAGATACGCCTCCTGGTACAAGTGATATACATCTTACATTATTACAAACACTATCGATTACTGGTGCTGTTATCGTAAGTACACCTCAGAAAGTGGCTCTTGCTGATGCACGTAAAGGCATTGATATGTATCGCAATGATAAGGTTAATGTTCCTATTCTTGGTCTCGTTGAGAATATGGCTTATTTCACTCCAGCAGAATTGCCTAATAACAAGTATTATATCTTTGGAAAAGACGGAGCTAAAAATCTGGCAGACGAATTGGGTGTAGCCTTATTAGCCCAGATTCCTATAGTACAGAGTATTTGTGAGAGTGGTGATGCTGGTGAACCAGCAGCGACCAAGGTTGACACTATCACTGGACAGGCTTTCTTAAGTTTAGCTCAATCTGTTATTACTGTTGTTAACCGTAGAAATAAGGAACAGGCCCCTACAAAAATAGTTACGATTAAGGAATAATTAGTTATTATATTATAAAACGAAGAGGTGGAGAATATCATAGATTCTCCACCTCTTTTTGTATCTTTCTTACTTATTTATTCGTCTGTCTTTTTGTTTTTCTTCTTTGCTTCGATAGCTTTGTTCTTCAGGATCTCCATCTTCTCATAAGCATGTTTGCGTGTTTGATTAATTTGGAATCGATAAACAACGCATGTGAGGAATAAATATACTACAGTTTGTATCCATAATGCTGTTACTTCTGGTCGTATATCAGATATTGTTCCTCCCATACTACTAATTCTTAGAAATCCTCTAATTCCGAATGTAGACGGGAATATACATGCAATTGCTTGCCATACACCAGGCATATTGGTTTGTGGCCATGAAATACCTGACATGAATAATAGAGGTACTGATGTAAACATTACTAGTAGCATTACGTTCTCTCTATATCTCACCAAACATGATAGTGCCATTCCAAAAAATATCACCGATGTAATGAATGGGACCATAAGGCCTAGTAAATCTATTCCAGATGCAATGGCCGTATAATTGAAAAACCTCGGTACACACAAGGTCATATATGCTGCCATAATACTGTATATCATGAAATAGCACATTGATTTACCGAGTACTATTCTGAATATTCCAATATAGTGTCGGCTTATTGGTACAAGGTCTTTATATCTGTTGTTTTCGCGTGCTGTTCCAGCTCCAAGACCAATACCTAATAATAATGTCTGTTGTAGAATAAGTATTAATACTCCTGGTATGATTGCGTTTCCATATCCACCTGTCGAATTGAATATAGGAACTTCAACAAAGTCAAGTGGCTTCGTTGTTATTTCATCATCTCTATTTGTATAGTCTTTAGATTGACTTATTTGAATATTACTATTGATTTTACTTGAAACGGCTTGAGTTGTTTGATAGATAGCTTTATAAGTAAGCATACGGCTCATATCACAATACAAACTCACATGCGCTTGTTCTGAGCGAAATAGTTTTGTTGCAAAATCTTTTGGGAAATAAAGTATTCCATGTACTTCTTGTTTACCCATAAGATTTCTTGCTTCCTCTATACTGTTGCAGTAATATGCTACCTTTGCGTCGGGGCTTGCATCTACATCACGTATAAATTCTCGGCTTGTATGGCTGTGAGATTGGTCTACGATTGCTATTGGGACCTCTCTCACTACTTCATTATTGTATATCCATGAGTAGAGTAGTGGGTATCCTAGTGGCACTAGTATAAAGAAAATGAGTACGCCCTCATCTGTAATAGTTGAGCGTATTTCCTTGGCCCAGATATAACACATATCTCTGAAACCATTTATTATCTTATTTAATAATCCTTCGTTCTTCTCCATTATGGTATATATACATAAAGTAGCATCGCTCTTTTAATGTTTCTCATCACAAATATTGGCAATAATGCGAATAGTATAAGTGCAGATATACTAAACCATGCGTCCATTAGTGGATAGCCATTAAAAATATTGATTTGATATATCATATAATAGTGTCGCAGTGGAAACAGATTTGACAGCCCCTGTATTATAGGATTCATTGAAAATGTTGGATAAGTTGCTCCGCCTGTAGAAAAACTTACCACAGCCCATAGTGAACAGATACTCATAGACATTCTCAATGATGGCATAAGTCCAAATGCAAAAACTCCGAATCCTTGTGCTGATATAACAGCAAGGAAACCAAGAAGTAGCATTGTGAAAACACCGCCTGGATGTGGAAATCCTAATATGTAATAAATATAAAATTCAAAAAGATAGAATATCGTAAGGAAAATCATAAATTGTGGGAGTAACTTACCCGCAATTGCTATCCAAGGATTATTTCCAGCCATAGCAAACCATTCCTTTGAACGTTTGAATTTTAATTCTGTACCTATTGAATATGGTGTTAGCAGGAAGATAAATAGCATTAGTATTCCTGGAATCATCACAGTACTTAGATAAACATTGTAGTTAGACCAAGGATTACCTATCATGTGAAGATCTATAGCTATAGGCTGTAAAAACGTTTTTATCTCATCATCAGTCTTACCAAAAGCACTAAGTTTTGACTTGCCAACAGAAGCAGAACCTAGAGACGATATAGTTTTTAAATCACGAAATAACATGGAACCTGCTACCAATGTCACATTACTGTAGTAGAATGATATCTTCGGTTGACTTGATGTCATTAGTCCGTCAGTTGTTCCTCTTGGTATATAAAGAAAAGCATATATATCGTTATCTTGTATGGCTTGTCTCGCCTCATTTACGTTATTATATTTAGCTACTACTTTTGTTGTTTGAAAGGCATCTAGGTGTCTTATCATTGAACGCGTTGTTGCTGTATTGTCCAAATCTACTACTCCTACTGGCATATCAGTAGGTAGACCGCTGTTCATAAGTGAGGTGAAGAATGATATAACGATTATGGGAAAGATGATCATGCAAAATCCATATATTGGATTTTTCATGAGTATCCCGCATTCGCGAAGAGCTATACAATATATTTGCTTTAATGCGTGCATTATTTCTTTATCAAACTCATTCCTGGACGTAAACCGTCTAATTTGTCTATTGGGCGTGCTTTTACTTCAAATGTCTTCAAATCATATTGACCAGTGGTCTTTGTTGCTTTCCAAACAGCATAACTACCTTGATCTTTGATATAATAAACTTTCATTCTGATATCCTTGTTGAAAGCAGGTACAAATGCAGTAAATACATCACCTATCTTCATACCTTTTAGTTGGTCTTCACGTATATTGAATGTACCCCATTTATCGCTCATGATAGAAATGCTCATAATTGGTGAGCCCATTCCTACAAGTTCTCCAACCTTAGGATATACATCGCTAACTTCACCTTCAACTTGTGCTATTTGTACGGTTTCCTTTAACAGAGAACTTACGACATCAACAGTGCTTTGTGCAGCTTCTGCGTTGTTTGCAGCTACACGTTTCTCTTGTTCACGAGCACCGTTTCTTGCAAGGTTATATTGACTTTGAGCAGCTTTTACTTGAGCCTCAGTAGCTTTATATGCAGCAAAAGCCTCGTCGCGTTTCTGACCACTCATAACACCTTCGTCATAAAGGTGTTGCATGCGGGTATATGTTTTTTTCGCAATGTCTTCAGCTGCTTTTGCCTGCTGTACAATTTCGAATGCTCCTTGTATTTGTTCTTTGCGAGCACCGGCATCAGTCAAGTCCTGTAATGCTTTAGCTGCATTACCTGTTGCTTGTGCCACTTTCTTCTGAGCATCAATTTCTGGAATTTCAAGTATTGCAAGTGTGTCGCCTACATGTACATAGTCTCCCTCCTTTACTCTTAATTCCACGACTCGTCCAGGAAGTTTGCATGAAACTCTATATTCAGAAACTTCAACTTCTCCCTGAATGGTTTCGTCTTGTTTTCCAAGGGTAAAGAAACCGATTAATCCTACAACAACTACTACAAGGGTAAATCCCAATACTGCAAGTAAAATGTTGTTATGCTGTGATTTTGCTGACATGATTATTATATTTCTATTTTCAACAATTTTAATATCTTAAAACTCCAAGGGCCTTCTGAAGGTTTACTAGAGATAGTTTCACTTCAACTTCGGCGTCAATTTTCTGACTCTGAGCTTGTTGCCATGCTGTTTGTGCAGTCATTACGTCTGTGGTCTCCATAATCCCTTCTTTAAATCCAAGGTTTGCACAACGCAAGTTTTCCTCAGCACTTTTTATGTTTTTACGTGCCATAGTTAATTTTTTGTGTGCTTCCTTTACCTTAAATTGACTTTGGGTTATTTGTAAGTCTATTTTCTCTTTAGTATCGCATAACTCCATTTGAGCCATGCAAGTAGCTGCTTTTGAAGCCCTTATTTTATATGAACTCTCAAACCAATTCCATACAGGGACTTGTACAATTATTCCAACATTCCATGTTCCTGCGAATTTTTTCTCAAAGCTATTGTAGATGTTTGGATTGCTAACAAGATATCCTCCTGTCAAAAGCACATGTGGCAAATAGGCAGCTCTTACGAGTTTTGTTGCTTGTTCGCTTATTTCTATGCTGTTTTGTAGCATTCGCAGTTCTGGTCGGTTGTTGCTGGCTGATTCTTTGTCCGCCACGTTGTCTGTCTGTTGTGAAATGTCTATGTTCAAGCTATCTGTATTCTCGTCGGCAAGTGTTATGTTATCATTCATTGGTATACCACAAAGTTGGCATAACATCATCTTAGATAACACAAGACCATCTTCTACTTGTGTAACCTGCATTTCTGCTTCGTTAACTTTCACGTTTACTCTTAGTCCATCAGCATGTGTAGCAACACCTTCTTTTATCATTTTTTGGACGTCACTACTCAATTTTTTCACTAAATCCAGATAACTGTTAGCCAGAATTTGCTTTTGTTTCAGTGAAACAACCAACCAATAAGCTTGATCTATATTATATAGCGTTGACTGAGTCTTATAATCAGCATCATTATATGCTAAATCTTCGTTAATCTTGGCTATATTGTTGATAGCTGTAATAGCGCCTCCCATATATATAGGCTGGCGTGCCATGATCGCTCCTCCCCAGATGTTATGAGTATCTGTTTCAAGTGATTTAACTATTGAATTTCCTATTTGATTACCAGCTGTGGCCATAGGAGTGCCCAGCTGCCCCATAACACCACTAATCTGCTGCGCCACACTTGCTGGGATTACACCTTGTTGTACAAGCCCTGTAACCATGCTTGACAGACTTCCGCCTGCTAATGTGGCTGCATTAGAACCTAAATTGTTCAGCTGATTTTTCTCGTCCTTGCTTAGTAGAGATATGGATTCGCTAAAATATTGATAGCCACCTGCTGCATCCACCTTTGGGAGATACTTTGTCTTGGCAGCTTTTCTTATATTCATTGCCATATCCTGTTTAAGCTTAGAAACGTTTATCTGTTTGTTGTTTCGCAAAGCTAATGCACGACAACTGTCAAGGCTCAGAGTTCTTTGAGCCTCGGCAGACAGAAATGCGCTACAAAGTAGGAATAATGATATTATCTTCTTCATTTATTTAAATGTAAAGCTTCTTGAACCAATCATGTTTCCGTCAGCAAATATGCTTACATTGTAGGTTCCTTCAACTAATGCTTGTGATACGTTCCAATACATTGTTACAGAGGTTTCCTGACCTCCGTATTCAATGGTTTTCTGCATAGAACTCTCTAAGCTTCTGTTTTCATATTTAAAAGATCCAGAACCACCAAGGAGTGTTCCTGTAGGTGATGTTATTCTTACATAAATTGTTTTATTTCCATTAGCAGCAGTCACGTTTTTTGCAATACTGAAATTAAGTTGTAATGCTGTTGCCTTCTTTAATTTATTGGTATTCTTTCCGTTCTTGTTTCTTGCAGACATATTGATACCGACAGCGTCTAGCTGTGAAGCCATTGCTACTTTCTCAGACAGTGATGCTCTTTCTGTATTAAGTCCCGCAATCTGTTTTGTTGCTTCTTCATACTGTCCTTTGATATGATAGTTCTCATCTGTAAGGTTCTTGTTCAAGCGATTTAATGAATCTATTTCCAATACATAGCTGCGCAAAACCTTTCTTACAGTTCCTAATTCTTTCTTAAGACGTGTAATTTCTACAGCATCAGTGCTTTTTACTTGTCTTAGCTCGGCAAGTAATCTTTGTGTGCGCTCTTGTTCTGTTGTGAGTTGTGCGACAATGGAATCATTGTTAATCTGAGTCTTCATTTCGCTATACTGATTGGCGAATTGTTGGTACTCGTTCTCCATTTCTTTTTTGTCGAGTTCTGCCAATTCTTGCATTGCCTTGTTCTCTTGTTTTTGTGATTTTAGATTCACAGACAGGTAAATGACACCGCCAATGAGTAGGACACCTACAATAATAAGGGGAATTAAAATTTTCTTATTCATGTTTATACTTATTTACCTTAATATTTAAAACAACGCAAATTTACCGTTTTTATCTTAAATGGCAAAGACTTTTTAAACATCAAAGCCCTATAAACTTAATTTTTAGCATTTTTACGGAAAAAATGAACAATATTATAATTATTTTCACAGTTATATGTTATAGCAATATAATTGATTATAGCTATGTTTAATCATGATTGCTATTGGTAAATTTAATTCATTCTGGGTCTTGTGTCAGCTCTGTTATTTTTCCCATTAAAAATTTAGCTTTGTCAAGCAATGATGTCTTGTGATGTGGATAAACAATTTCATCAGGCCCTTTTATATCATTCTTTGGTAGCGTATTAATCGGTTTTGTAATATTGCTTGTCGTGTTGTTTTCTGTTGAAATTTTGAAAGTTATAGAATTTTCTGTAACCTCTTCCTCTTCTTGAATTTCATTGTCTGTCAGCTTGTTTTCAATATATGGTTCATCGCTGCCATTATCTATTTCAAGTTTATCTTCATTAGCTTTTACTGATGTGAATTCATCCTCGTTTTTAAAGCCAAAGTCAAAAATCTTTCTTTTGTAGGGTTTGTATAGCTTTTCAATTAATGACTCAAAATAGTTATCGTTTGTTGTGTCTATTTGCTCATTATCTTCATAGTCCTCAAATCCTGTAGCTAAAATTGTTACTTTAGCACTTCCTTTAAGTGTGTTGTCATTACTGACACCCCATATCACGTCAATATTTGGATCTAGAGCATCCATAAATTGATCTATTTCATTCATCTCACTAATCAGTAGAGGGTGCTCCTTACTAGTATATATGTTTAATAATATTCGTTTAGCTTTATCAATATCATTTCCATATATAAGAGGTGAATCCAATGCGTCAACAACTGATTTTTCAACACGGTGTTCGCCTTCTCCACGTCCCATGGCCATTATAGCGCCACCACCTCCGCGAAGCGTTGATTCTACGTCACAGAAGTCCAAATTAATGTCGCCTTCAACTGTAATTAACTCTGAAATAGATTTTGTGGCATCGCTAAGTATTTGATCGGCTCGTTTGAATGCATCTTTCACTGCAACTTCTTCGTTAGAAAAGATATCGCAAATTCTTTCATTATTTATAATAAGTAAAGCGTCAACGTTTTTACGCATTTCTTCAACACCATGAAGTGCTTTAATTATTTTTTTCTTTTTTTCAAAATAGAATGGGATAGTGACGATACCGATAGTGAGTATTCCCATTTTCTTTGCTTCACCTGCTACAATTGGTGCAGCACCTGTTCCTGTACCTCCACCCATTCCGGCTGTAATAAATACCATTTTTGTTCCGTCATCAAGCAGTTTGTGAATCTGTTCAATACTTGACATGGCGGCTCCTTTTCCGATTTCAGGATTAGCTCCGGCGCCCAGACCTGTTTCTCCGAGTGGAAGTTTTACTGTAACGGGCGATTTTTGCAGAGATTGACTGTCTGTATTCAGTACAGCGAAAGTAACATTCACGATACCTTCACGATACATGTTGTTGACAGCGTTGCATCCACCTCCGCCAACTCCAATAACTTTAATAATCCCTTTAGATTTATCTTCTACTGGCCCAAAGTCAACTAAAGGTAGTTTATCATCTTTCTCTTCAAAATCTTCCATATTGGTGTTCTTTTTTATATAAAAATAGTGCAAACTCTGGTATTATGAGTAAAGTTACTTGAATCTTCTCATAAGTTCGCACTATATAATGCAAAGATACAGTAAGTAACACACAATACAAAATAAATAATACTTTTTTTTGTCTTTCATAATATTCCTTTGTTTACTTTTCTGATAGTTAATATTCTTAGTTCTATAGTTCAATGTAAGATAATTGATTACATTTCCAATACAATGTAATAATCATAATGAATGATACAAAGGTATGTAAAATTTGAAAATCGTACATAGGTTTTTGAAATAAACTAGTGTCGAACTGTCTATTGGTTGAAAGTCAGTGTGTTAGATCTTGGTTTTACAAATATATAGTGTCGCGTTATTGTCAAAAAGAAAAATCATTTCTATATAGAAACGAAAACGTTTCTACGTAGAAATAGAAATTTTATGTCGTAGCAATAGAAACGTTTCTACATAGAAACGTATGCGTTTTATCGTAGAAACGCAAATCTGATGCTGTGAATGATGGTTTTCTTTATAAAAAAAATGGTGAAACAGAATAAAAATATTAAAAACAGCGCCTTTTCTAAAACGAAAACAATGAAGGTGTTATATTGTGAGTCTTGTTTACGGTTGTTGATGATAAA
>JAGPJJ010000214.1 GCA_018054505.1 Prevotella sp. | reverse complement strand
GCCGTGTATTCTGGAATATCCTCCTTATAAGAATAACTGCCGTTTAGCGGATTACCCTCATTGTCAACCGGGACATAGAATGGTTGAGCATTAGCACCAAACTTGCTACGTTGTAGATAACTCCATTTGTCACCAACAGTACGCAGCGTACGCTTTTGACCGTTTTCAGTTATCACCATAGGCATCTCCAATGGGGTCTTATCATCCACAAAAAGTGATATCAATATATATTCTTTGCTGATTTTCTCTCCTACTTGTGGATCTGTCCATACTGCAGCTTCCATTTTACGGCAGTTGACACATCCAAATCCTGTAAAATCAAGAAGAGCTGGCTTACCGGCAGCTTTTGCCGCCGCCATTCCTGCTTCATAATCTGTATATTGGGCTTTTATCTCTTTCGTGTCAAGGTTAAAGTCCTGAGTATTCATTGGTGGTGCAAATGCGCTTACAGCTTTACATGGTGCACCCCATAATCCAGGCACCATATATATTGCGAATGCCAATGAGCATAGTCCAAGCATAATGCAAGGCACGGGCATTGGCTTATTTATATCACCACCAACCTCATCACTCTGGAATTTAAGTTTCCCGATAAGATATAGTCCGAGTGCACCGAATATAACAATCCACAATGACAAGAAAACTTCTCTGTCTAATATATGCCAGCCATAAGCAAGGTCAGCAACACTAAAGAATTTCAGTGAGAATGCTAATTCGATGAATCCCAACACTACCTTTATTGTGTTCATCCATGAACCTGACCTTGGTGCACTCTTCAGCCAACTTGGGAACATTGCAAATAACGTGAATGGCAATGCCAAAGCAAGTGCAAATCCAAACATGCCTATTGCAGGACCGAGTATAGAACCTGATGTTGCGAAATCCACAAGTAGGAATCCTATTATAGGACCTGTGCATGAGAAACTTACAAGAGTAAGTGTGAAGGCCATAAGGAATATTGAAAGCAATCCTGTTGTTGATGTAGCCTTTGTGTCTACAGCATTTCCCCACTTTTCTGGTAAGCGTATTTCAAACCATCCAAAGAAACTGACGGCAAACAGAATAAGCATTAGGCAGAAAAGAATGTTGAATACGGCATTAGTGGCTAAAGCGTTTAGTGCCGACGCTCCAAATATTCCTGTAACAGCAAGTCCTAGAGCTAAATATATAACAACAATAGATATTCCGTAGGTTATAGCGTCGCGTATGCCTTTCTTCTTATTATCTTTTGCACGTTTCAGGAAGAAACTTACTGTCATTGGTATTATTGGCCATACACATGGTGTAAACAATGCAAGCAGACCACCAAGGAAGCCCATTAAGAATATGTAAGCCCATGATTGACTACCACTGTCAGTAGTTCCATTCTGTTGACTTAATTTTCCTATTACTGGTTTCCACAACGAAGTTTTGTCTGCAGAAGAAAGACTTGCGCTGGTAATTGAGTCTTTTTTTGAAATACTGTCTCCTTTTAGATTAGCAATACTGTCTGCCTTTATTTTAGCAAGTGCAGCCTTTGCTTCAGGGGCTCCATTTGCGGCAGCAAGCAATAATGCTTTTTTGTCAGCAGCAGAAGCGTCATTAGTTTTGCTTGTTGACGCAGCCGTAGCTGGACTCTTTCCGCTTTTACTAATGTCTACTGATGTTGGAGGAAGGCAATTTTTATCATTACATGCGCCATATTCAAGATATGCACTTATGTTATAATTTGGTTTTGTGAATTTCACCTTCTGTACAAATTGCACATTGTTCTCAAAATATCTGAGTTTCATTTCAAACAGTTTGTCATAGTTTGAAATTTCATTTCCACGTGCTGTTAATTTGCCTACAAGTTCAACTCCGTCAAGTTTGTTTACGTTGAACGTAGCCGAAATAGGACCGTCAGCTCCTAAGCCAGTGGAATATACATGCCATCCTGAATTTATGTGTCCACTAAAAATAATTTCTGCCTCCGCTGTTCCGTTTGTCTTCAACTGTGAAGAGAACTTCACTGGATTTAGAATTTGTGCTTGCGCCATAACTGCAATCAAAATGATTATGGCTAATGATACAGTCTTTTTCATATTTCTTTCTCGTCTTCTATTGTTACAATACTTCTATTAATAAAATCGACAATAAGATATATGATAGATTATATTCAAAAAAATGACATATAATCTATCATTCTGATGCAAAACTACAAATAATAATGCTAAAAACTCATATTTAATGAGTCTTTTTTACACATTTTTAATTCAAAATAAAAATATAACTAACAAACTAATTCTAGATGTTTTCAAGAATTTGGCTTGAGTGTTCTTTTACTTTTATCTCTTTTGGACCGATAATACGTGTTATAACTCCATCTTCGTCAGTTATAAATGTTGTCCTGAATGTTCCCATCGTGACCTTTCCATACATTTTCTTCTCACCAAATACACCTAGTTCCTCAACGAGCTTCTTTTCAGTGTCTGCAATAATAGGAAATGGTAAGTCGTATTTCTCAATAAATTTTTTATGTGATTTCTCATCTTGAATGCTTGCGCCAATCACGGCATATCCTTTATCAAGGAATGAATGATAGTTATCACGCAAGTCGCAAGCTTCACTAGTACATCCTGGTGTACTATCTTTAGGATATACATATAGTACAAGCTTTTTACCATTGAAGTCACTTAACTTCAATTCCTTTCCGTCTTGGTCTCTTCCGAGAACTTCCGGTAATTTTTGTCCTACTTCCATATCATTTAAATTTATAAAGTTTGAGCAACGCTTTGTGCGTAGCCTTTAATAATTTACTATAAT
>JAGPJJ010000057.1 GCA_018054505.1 Prevotella sp. | reverse complement strand
GGTCCCGGCATCTACAGTCTGTTTGTTGCCAATAGCAATGGGGAGATTGTGAAACGCAAAGTAAAATTGGGCGAAGCAGGATTTGATTATGTTGAAGTTTTAAGTGGATTAAAACCTGGCGACAAAGTAGTTGTAAGTGACATGAATGACTACAAAGATAAGAATAAGTTGAAACTTAAGAACTAACATTCATATAATATGATAAAAATATATATACGTCAGGCATTGACGCTGATTAAACAAAACAAATTATACTCATTTATATATATAATGGGTACAGGATTATCTGTAGCATTAATAATGATAGTATTCATTATATATTATATAAAGTTTGCGCCAATATATCCTGAAAACAACAGGAATAACACATTGGTATTTAAATGCATTGATAAAATAGATAATCAAGATTCTAATAATAGCGGTAATCTATCTTACTCACTATGTAGCAAAGTACTTGGAAATATAAAAGGCGTAAAAGATATTGCTATTGAAGGAAGATTTTCAAATTCGGGTTCAGGATATGTCATAAACATGCCAAAAGGCAAAGACAACATAACTGTAGATCTGACACATACGAATGGTGGATTTTGGAAAGTATTCACTTTCAATTTCATTAGTGGTAAACCATATACAGAAGCAGACTTAGAGGCAAATAATAAATGTGCTGTAATATGTGAATCTATAGCAAAGGCTGTTTATGGATCTGCCAATGTAGCCGGAAGGGAATTAACAATAAATGGAGACAGATATAAAATAAGCGGAGTTGTAAAAGATGTTTCGGCAGCAATGAGCGCAACATATTCAGAAGTATGGACTACGACTTCAAAGGAGGCTATGAAGTCACCTGACGAGGATAACTTGTTAGGACGTTATTCTTGTTATATGACCATAAATGAAAATAGTACAAAGGACGCAGTAAGAAGTGAAATACAGTCATATTTTAAACGTTTAAACAACACAAATAAGAACTTCAAGGTTAATATAATGAATCAACCTGATGACTATTGGCAAAGTACTTTCAGATACTGGACTAACGAGGGTCCAAATATTAAAGAGATAATTACCGACTTTCTTATTATGATGTTTGCCTTATTGTTTGTTCCTGCTCTAAATTTATGTGGACTAATATCAAGCCGCATGGAAAATAGACTCTGCGAAATGGGAATTAGAAAGACATTTGGAGCGAGAAAGAATTCACTCATATTACAGGTGGTTTGTGAAAATCTTGCTCTTACAGCAATTGGTGCTGTCGCAGGATTACTATTATCATATATTGTAGTTTTAATTTCGAGTGACTGGATATTAAATATCTTTAGTGATGGAGGGGCAATAAATACACACATTACATTCAACATGCTATTTAATCCGATAATAATTGGTATCGCAATAGTTACTTGCATGATATTAAATCTTTTATCAGCAGTTATACCAGCCTCTCTATCGTTGAGACATAATATCATTTATTCTCTTAACACAAAAAGATAAATCATCATGATAAAAATAATATTTAAAACAATTTGGAATCAGCGTAAACAGAATGCTTGGATAATGATAGAGCTTATACTAGTAGGATTTTTCCTATGGAAATCTATCAATCCTCTAGTCGATATTACAAATGCAGGTATGGTAAATGAGGGATATGAGGATTCCAGATTATATTGCTCACAGTTTAGCATGTACGACAAAAGCAGTGAACACTACGATGCTAAGACTGATAATGACACCATAAACCATGAAATCTTTATGCGTGCAGTCAATGCTATCAAGCAATGCCCTGAAGTAGAATCATACGGAGTTGCAAATGATTGGTTTTCTGTACCAAACAGTACTAATTACAGTGGCAACAGTGTATCTTGTGATACAGCACACCACTCTACACAAATATATGGAATGTGTAGTGAAGCAGGAGGCGATCTAATGAAGACATACAAATTCAAAGATGCAATGACCGGCAATACAATGCAATGCAATAACAGAATATCACCCAAGCAAGCTATATATATATCAGAACAATTAGCGAAAGATATTTTTAGCACAACAAATGTTATTGGCAAAAGACTGTATTTTAATGATGATAAATCAGAAACATTCAAAGTTGCTGGTGTATTCAAGGATGTAAACACAAGGACTCATACAACTCCATTTGCTGGTTTAACTGTAGGCGATCGAACATTAAAAGACTGTGGATATACAAATGCAATAATTTGTTTTAGACTAAAAGAAGGAACAGATGCTATTAAATTTGAAGAAAAATTCAAACATCAAATTGCTCCAAGGTTTGAAGTAGGAAACTTCATCAATCTGTCGTTAATCAGTATGAAAAACATTAAAAAAGATTATATGGAGAATGCCGGTATAAACAATAAGTGGAGACTGCAAATAATGATGTCAGGATTCTTTCTTATTTGTGTATTCCTTGGAATGGTTGGTACATTCTGGATTCGCTGTAATAACCGACGCGGAGAGATTGGGGTAATGAAAGCTATAGGATATAGCAAGAATAGGATAATAACACAGTTTGTTACAGAAGCATTTTTCATTGTTACAGTAGCATTTATAGTTTCAATCATCTTTATGCTGAATGTAGCTTATATGGAAGATTTCTTTAAAATAGACCCTGTGCATATAAACTATCCATATCTGAGTTTCCATCCTATAAAAATGTTTGCAGTTGTATCTGCTATAACGTATATAATTATGATATTCATATCATTATTAGGAACATATATACCAGTAAGAAAGGCTGCCAAGACTTTACCGGCAGATGCTCTAAAAGACGAATAAATATAAATAAAAAATAATAATTATGATTACATTAAAAGGTATTAACAAAATCTACCGTACTGACGAGATTGAAACGGTAGCTCTTGAGAATGTGAATCTCGAAGTTGAAAAAGGTGAATTTCTATCAATAATGGGACCATCTGGTTGTGGAAAGTCTACCCTACTCAACATAATGGGATTACTAGACTTACCTACAAGCGGATCTATTGAAATAGAAGGTATACAGACAGACGGCATGAAAGATAAAGCTCTTGCTGCTTTCCGCAATCAGAAACTGGGTTTCGTATTTCAGTCATTCCACCTTATCAACTCACTTAATGTACTTGATAATGTTGAGATGCCCCTATTATACCGTAATGTTAGTGCTAAAGAGCGCAGACAAAAAGCAGAAGAAGTGTTGGAGAAAGTTGGACTAACTCACCGCATGCGTCACTTCCCCACCCAACTCAGTGGTGGTCAATGTCAGCGTGTGGCTATAGCTCGTGCCATCATAGGCAATCCAGATATAATACTAGCCGATGAGCCTACTGGTAATTTGGATTCAAAGATGGGTGCAGAAGTTATGGAACTGCTTCATAAATTAAACAAAGAAGACGGCAGAACGATTGTTATGGTAACCCACAATGAAGATCAGGCAAAACTTACAAGTAGGACTGTCAGATTCTTTGATGGACGTCAAATACAATAGAATAGAATAGAATAAAATAAAGCATAATTTATGAACACGATTATTAAACAAGCAAAGGCCCAAATTAGACAACAACCATTTTTCACTGTATTGTCTATTTTAGGTACAGCTGTGAGTATAGCTTTTGCAATGCTTGTTGTAATAAATTACGACATACACATTGGCGACATTACCCCAGAAAGTAACAGAAGCAAGATGGTCTTTTCGGGTGAAGGTTATTCATATATGACAAAAGATCACAGCAACACTAATTCTGGCATGAGTTATCGCACTGCTAAAATGATATTTAGTAATGTGAAAGGGGCTTCTGTGATCAGTTACCAACATCACGGGACTAAGTTATATTGCGGAACGAACAAAAATAAAGGTTATAGTTATTTCTGCAAATTCGTTGATCCTGAATTTTGGCAAATGTATGACTTCAAATTCTTAGCAGGAAAACCATTTAATAATTCTGATTTCGAGGGTAGAGCCAATGTGGTCGTAATAAATGAACATATAGCAAAAGAATATTATGGTAGCGCAGAAAAATCAATTGGAAAGACATTTTTCTGTGATTTTTCACCAATGAAAATCGTTGGTGTTGTTGATAACGTGAGCTCTTTCTTTAATTTTGCGTATTCTGAATTATGGATGCCATTCGACCCTACTATAAAAGCATCAGATCCATTATATGGCAATGTAACAGCAATGGCTCTTTGTGCTCCAGGCGTAAGCCCTTCAGAATTGAATGATCAGTTACATGTTTCGCTCAAGAATTATAACAAGACACTTAATGGTTACACTTTCGAGTTAAAGGATATGTGTCCACTTACGAAATACCAATTCTTCAATGGGCATGTTAATACCACAGCCGTATTATTCCTTATAGGAATTATGCTATTGGTTGTCCCTGCCATAAATATTAGTGGTCTTGTATCTAGCCAAATGCATCATCAAATGAGTGAAATAGCTATTCGTCGTTGCTATGGTGCGAGACGTTGGCAACTGATTATGAGATTTATAAATGAAAATTTTATCTTGACATTTATTGGAGCAATATTAGGTATGGTGATGTCCTATGCGATGTTATTCTTCATAAAGGGTTGGCTACTGTTTTCAGAAACGTCACTGCTTAATTATGCTGATTGTAATATTTCTACATCCATGATATTACGACCTACTATACTACTTTGGGTCACAGGTATTGCTATTTTATTCAACTTTATAAGTGTTTTTATTCCTGTATGGATGGCAACACGACGCAATATAATTTCAACCCTAAAAGGAGAATAAGTTATGATAAAAAATATATTAACACAAATATGGAATCAACGTCGCACCAACAGTTGGTTATTTGCCGAACTCGTCATCGTATTCGTCCTATTATGGTTTTGTGTAGATGTACTATATGGCCTTGCTTTCGCTAGACTCCATCCAAAGGGATATGATCAAGAAAATGTATATAAGGTAACTGTTAAGAGTAGAGATGATCAATTTGTAAAGATGCAGAATGCAGACAGCATATCGCTTTTTTGGTTGAAGCCTTTGACAGAAGTTATAAAAGACTTCAAGCAATATCCAGGTGTCGAATCTGTATGTACATCATTTGGAACAGATGCTTATTCTAACAGCACAATGTTCCAAGGCTATCATGTAGACGGTGACACGGCAAATGTGTTTACATCAAACATACGTTATGTTGATGCTGAGTACATTAAGACATTCCGCATACCAATGCTACATCGTATACATAAAAATCTGAAAGATGAAGATTGGAATGCAATCAACAATGTAAACCCAGCAATCGTTAGTGCTGAATTAGCTGACAGTTTATGGGGAACTACAAATGTTTTAGGAAAGAAATTCTCTGATTACTATTCGCCAAACTTACACTACAAGGTTATTGCCGTCAGTGCTCCACAAAAGAATTCTGATTATAATAGATATGAGCCCTATATAATGACGCCCTATCCAGAATACATTTATAAATTACAGACAATACCATCGATTTATATTCGAGTTAAAGCAGATGCAGACAATAATGAATTTGCAAACAGTTTTATGAAGACAATGTCTGCTAGAATACATATTGCACCATTTTATATTTTTGATATCCAAAGTATGAAATACTGCAAGCAGTTAGACGATGCACGTCAGGGAGTTACCCAAGAGGTGAACAACACTATATTAATGATGTCATTTTTTGTATTCAACGTATTTTTAGGATTACTGGGTACATTTTGGTTCCGCACAAATAGTCGACGTGGAGAAATTGCGATAAGAATGGCTATGGGCTGTAGCCGAAAGCAAATAGCTGCTCACTTTTTAACAGAGGGAATATTACTATTGGCTATTGCATTTCTGCCAGCAGCGATTATAGCTTTTAATATATGGAATGCAGATTTGACTGTTACAATGCATGCTGACGCCACTCTTTTAAGACTTATCATGACATTAATTATAACATTCATACTCATGGCATTTATCACACTGATAGGCATATGGATTCCTTCAAACAAAGCTATGCATATACTACCGGCTGAAGCTTTACACGAAGAATAAACGATTATAAATTCATTCATAATGAAGACTATATTTAAACAAACATATAAGCAATTAAAAGAGCAGCCAATCATAAGTATTGTGAGTATAGCAGGAACAGCCCTTTCGCTTTTTCTTATTATGCTTGTTGTGATGATACAACAAGTTAAGATAGCACCATTTTCACCAGAGAGTAATCGTGATAGAATGCTACACGTTAAATTTGGATCATTATCCACAAAAGACGGAGAAACCAACTCTCCTTTGTCTTTATATGCAATAAATGCTATATATAAGAAAATGAAAACTCCAGAGGCTGTTACTGCCTATACATATTATCCTACACGTCAGCCATTATCGGCAAATGGATCAAAAGCTTTTACTGCTGACGTTAAACTTACAGATGCTGCTTTTTGGCATGTATTTGATTTTGAATACATATATGGTAAACCCTATAGCGAGGCAGATTTCAAGGCAGGTATACCTTTAGCCGTAATAAGTCGTTCTACAGCAACAAGACTTTTCAATACAACAGGAGATGTTGTGGGACGTACATTTCTACTTAAATATATAACATATAAAGTTGCAGCTGTCGTAAACGATGTATCAACACTTGCCACCACGTCCTACTCACAGATATGGATTCCATATACAACGGATCAAGAGACTTGCAATATGGTATGGAGTGATGCGATGGGCATGTTCAGCACAACAATATTGATGCATTCTCCTAAGGATGAGGCAAAAGTACACGCCGAGGCGGTAGCGAATCTAAACAAATTTAATTTAATGATAAAAGATAGTGGCAATAAGCTTATTAGTAGAAACCGTCCTTACAACACAGAGAAAGAATCTAGCGATTTTTCAGCAAATATAGAACCAGACATCACTGCAGAAAACCGCACACAGCTAATTGTGTTTTTAATTCTTTTAATCGTTCCTGCTATCAACTTAAGCAGTATGACTCATAGTCGCCTTCGCCAACGCATATCAGAAATAGGTATACGCAGAGCATTCGGTTGCACGCGTTTAAGTTTAGCATGGCAAATAATAGTAGAGAATATGATCGTTACCTTGTGTGCTGGAGCATTAGGAATATTACTGAGTATCGCTTGTAGTTACTGTTTCAACGAGTCACTATTCACACCTGCATATTTATCTTATAACAACGCCCCAACAGTGAACATCAGTATGATCATGCATCTTTCAACATTCTGCTATGCCCTTGCATTCTGTTTTATACTGAATATTCTCAGTACAGGAATACCAGCTTGGCAAGCATGCAAGACTTCGATTATAAATGATTTAAACGGAAGGAGATAACTATGAATAAAAAATTATTCACACAAATACGCAACGAGTGGCGTTCGAATATATGGATTCTCGTAGAACTACTTATCGTGAGTGTTGTTATGTGGTTTATAACTGACTATATTTACGTACAAGTAATCAATTATAAAGCACCACGTGGATTTGACATTTCACATTGCTATTTAATAAGTATGGGAAAACTTACACCGAACAGTCACGAATATAATGCAGCAGACACCACAGATAATGAAGATCGAGCTGAATTGCTAAAACGTATTCAACATCGTCCAGAGATTGAGGCAGCAAGTTTATCAAATAATTCATACCCTTACGATGATAGTAATAGTACAATGCTTCTTAGTTATGATACCATAAAAGTTGGTAACGACGAATGGGTATTGCGCCGTCTTGTCACCCCAGACTTTGTTCGTGTTTTCCGCTATCAAGGTGCAAACGGAGAAACACCAGAGCAATTAGCTGATCTTCTTAGTAAAGACAACATCCTTTTATCAGACAACATCTTTAATAAACACAAAAAGACTTCACTAAGAGAGTTCATCGGCAAAGGGTTTCATATTGATGTTGATACCACAAAGAGTTACATCCTTGGCGCATCTATTGAACCCGTTAAATATAATGATTTTCAAAGTTCTAAATATTTATATACCTGTATTGTCAAACTAGGGAAAGAAAATTATAAAGATATGGATGAACTATGTGTGAGGGTCAAAGATAATATGGATCATGACTTTATCGAAAATATATATAGAGATGCTGATAAACAACTTCGAGTAGGCAATCTATATATCAGCGATGTACAATCATTCAAAGATATACGCACTTCTTTTCAAAGATTACAGATGAATACTGTGCGGAATTTTATCGCAGGAGGATTTTTTTTAATGTTAAATATATTTCTAGGTATCCTTGGCACTTTCTGGTTTCGCACCCAACAACGCAGAGGAGAGATCGCTCTGTTTAAATCTATTGGAAGTACAAACCGCAATGTTTTTATACGCCAAATTTCCGAGGGAATTATATTACTGTCCATTGCAACAATCTTTGCAACAATAATAGACATCAATCTTGCTTTTGCAAATCTGAACGCAGTGCATGACGGTACATACCTTGAACCAATTCGCTTCATTATAACCATACTAATTTCTTATTTGCTAACAGCAATCATGATAATAATTGGAACATGGTTCCCGGCGCGCAAGGCTATGGCTATACAGCCTGCAGAAGCTTTACACGAAGAATAATATTAGTTTTTTTATATGAAAAAAATTACATTACTAATTTTATCTTTTCTTTTGCTAATGCAATCTTATGCAAGGGGAATAGACTATACCAAACAGTTAACGCTTCCAGAGGCTATCGCCATGGCTCGCACGAAGAGTGTTGATGCAGTGGTAGCACGTGGTGAATTAAAATCAGCTTATTGGGCATTTCGCACCTATCAAGCTAACTTACTACCAGAACTGTCCTTCAATGGAACAGCACCACAATTCAACAAGAGTTATAGCTCGTATCAGCAAGACGATGGATCGTATAAATTCATACGCAATAACTGGTTTGGCATGAATGGAGCTCTTAATGTTAATCAAAATATATGGCTGACAGGTGGTCAACTCTCTCTCTCCACCTCTTTAGACTATATTAAGGCGGACGGCATGAAAAATTTCATGTCCGTCCCCATTAGTCTAACTCTTAATCAACCAATATTTGGTGTAAACAACACGAAATGGAAACGTCGTATAGAACCTATCAAATATCGAGAGGCTAAAGCAGCTTTTTTAACTGCAACAGAAACGGTTACGATGAAGACAATACAATATTTCTTTAATCTACTGTTGGCACGCGAAAATGTGAATATCGCAAAGCAAAACTTACAAAATGCCAAGCGACTATATGATATTGCAGATGAAAGAAAGAAGATGGGACAAGTGAGTGAGAGCGATTTACTTAGATTAAAATTATCAGCTATTAATGCACAAAGCACTCTCACTGATAATGAAAGCTCTCTTAACAGTAATATGTTTCAGCTTAAAACATTTCTGAATATCAGTGATAGCACTTCAATTGATTTAGTGATTCCTGAAAAGTTGGATGGAGTAGCTATTAATTATGCGACTGTACTTGATAAAGCTTTAGAGAATAATTCGTTTGCGCTGAACATTCGACGCAGACAATTAGAGTCTGATTATGCTGTTGCAACGGCTAAGGGAAATTTAAGAAGTATAAAGCTCACTGCATCTCTTGGCTATAGTGGCATTTCAAATGATAAAATAAGATATGCTTATAATAACCTTATGAATAACACTATTGTAAGTATCGGATTCAGCATTCCAATACTTGACTGGGGCAAACGCCGTGGTGAAGTAAAAGTGGCTGAGAGTAATCGTGAAGTGACTGAAAGCAAACTGCGACAGGAGCAACAAACTTTCAATCAAGACATATTTCTACTAGTAGAGCATTTCAACAATCAAAGCAAACAATTGGAACTGGCCTCGGAAGCTGACAGCATTGCTCAACGTAGATACAAAACCAGCATCGAGACCTTTATGATAGGAAAGATTAATACCCTTGACTTGAATGATGCACAGGTTAATAAGGATGATGCAAGACAGAAAGACATCACGCAGCTTTTCTATTATTGGTATTATTACTATCAACTACGCAGCCTCACGCTATGGGATTTTGCTAAGAATACAAATATAGATGCCGACTTTGATGAAATAATTAAACGATAATAATAACGAAATAAGTAATTTTCTACTTGCAAGTAATCAAAGAAAACAGTAAATTTGCAATATGATTTTAATTATAGACGACGATATTTCTATACGAGCTTCATTATC
>JAGPJJ010000213.1 GCA_018054505.1 Prevotella sp. | reverse complement strand
ATATAAGGAATAGCTCCATAACGCCCCGCAATATAATTTCTCTCGTAGTTTGCATCGTTGCGAGGTTTCGTCCCATCTGGAAGGACTATGTCCATCAGGCTATACAAGTCTGTCTGCTCTTGTGAGTCTTTTTCTGTAAACCAAATCTGGTCGCGACGAAGAATTTTCTGTGACAGCAAGTGTGTGTCATGAGTGGTAAATATCAGCTGCGCATTCTTTGGATTTGTTTCATGATTATTGAACAACTCTATGATATACTGAGAAATCAGAGGATGCATCTTAGTATCCAATTCATCAATAACAAGCGTGGCTCCAGTATACAGGGTATCGAAGATTGGAGCAGAAAGGTCGAACAATTTGTTTGTTCCTGATGATTCTCTTTCTTCAAACGAAAAATTAACGGAACCTACGACCTTACCTTTATCCGAGTATATGTTGTGCACAGAATCCAACTCGATACTTTTCTTTCCTTGTATCTCCTTTTGAAACATGGCTCTTAACTCTGTAGGTAAATCCGATGGGATATTAGGCTCTTCTTCGTGAGTGAGAATACTATTGAATCCAAGTCTCAACTTTTGGAAAAATTTAAGTGCATCAACACTAGATTGTTCTTTCTTATGGAAGAACAGCTTTGAATATGATCTATACTGCTGATTGTTTAATCCGGAAATCACGTTAAAATCTGATTGGAACCAGGAAATAACCTGACGTGACATTTCTCCTCCCAACTGTTGACACAAGGACAAGAACAAGCGGTTGTCATTGGTTTTTTCTTCATAACCAACACCTTCTGGAAAATTATTCTCCTCTACGCAGATTCCCTCCTCATTCCTAACAAATAGCATCTGCTCTTTAGAACGAGGCGTAGTCTTACGGAACAACCACTCATCAACTATTCGTTCAAGGTTGTACCTGAATCCATATCTATAGCAATATTCACCTTTGAGAAAAATTACCTCAAACATAGTAGGGCGCTCATTATCTTTCAAGAGAAGAAATGGATCATACTCCAATTCTTCATTGTCGTTCAGTTTCACAGACAACAGAACGCATCTTGCCATCGTGTGCATAGCACTGACAAGATTGGACTTTCCACTCGAATTAGCTCCATACAACGCTAAGGTACGGAGCAAAATATGCTTGTTGCATGCAAACAGATTAGTCTCAGAGCATTCCTTCAACGCCTTATCCGCTTCTAATACCAAGGTCTTCTTTCCGTAAAACGACCTGTAATTCTCAACTGTAAATTCAAGTATCATATAATTAAACCTTAAAGTCTTTATATAGAATAATATTTCAAGTACAAAGGTAATAATAAAAACTCAATTAGCGTACGAATTTGAGATTATTTCTCAAATTCGTACACAATATTCTTTCTTTTCTATCAACTACAATGAATGTTGCTCTATTTTAACCCTGCATTAAAGTAGAGCAAAAACGATTAAAAGTAGCATTTGGGCTGGCGAAAAGAAAAACAAGAGAACTCATGGATGAAAGAGCGGTTTAGTTTAGAACTTGATTAGATATACAAAAAACAAACTAAACTTTATTATGAAAGTTTTTAGTATTTCGAAAACAATACAGAATCTAACTTGCAATCCGAGGGAAGCGAGGAACAAACAATAATATGACAAGGGACAAATTTTGTCCCTTGCAATTCAGCACGGTTTTTTGGAAGTGGTTTTATTGTTTTTCTTTCTTTTGGTATGCGAAATTTTGTCCCTCGTTTGTCCCCCAAAAATATTCTTCGAAAATTTACATATTGATATACAATACTTTATATAACAGAAATATCGTTTGCTCGGGCAAGTAGAGTAACTAATTGACAATCAACCTGTTGTATCCTATGCAAATGTAAAATACTGATAAAATGTCACTTAAATAGAGAAAAATAAGCTATTTCAAGAGTCATATTTTCTCTTGTTTGCTTATTTTTTCAGCATTTTTGTCCCCCGTTTGTTCCCTAAACGGATACAAGGGACAAAGTTCTGTCCCTCATACAATTTAACGGTGATAAATAGGCAAATTTTATCAGTACCACTAAAACTTATCTAAATTACAGATAATATTCGAATAGAACTGAATTGTTTTTCAGCCAAAATAGATTCTGACAATCAAGTAATTGGCATATTTGAATATAACAGCAGAAATCATCACCAATGAGATTTCATATAATACATTTGATAAATATTCCCAACCATTATTTCGAAGTATTCGAATAACAGCATATTGAACATCCTCTTAAGTCTCACATTGATTTTTAGAGGGTGATTTAAAGAATTCACTGAAAAATATTTGGAGTATTGCGAAATTATTCTGTACATTTGCGCCTCTTTTGAAAATTTACAATGCTGCAAAATAGAATAGACATATTATCCCAAACGACAATTCGAGGCAACAAATGCTTCGGAGTTCGGTCGTATGTTCTTCATGTTTGGAGCATTGAAACGTCTGCAAATTTCATAAATACTTTCCAGCGAACACATATAGGAGATAAGATGCGATAGATGCTCGTATCTTGATATTAGAATAAACAGCAAAATAGTTGGAGAGTCCTTACCGAACTTCCCAACTATTTTGTTTTATGCCCATTGGTGACTGTTTGCTCCGTGCAATTCCTCTCCCGTCATTTCCGTCCAATGAGCGCAGGAACAACCAATTTTAATTAACCGCACAGCGATGTGCACAAAAGAGAGCAAAATGAATTACAAATTTGACGGAAGCAAGGTGTATTTTACATCGGACACGCACTTTTATCATTCGAATATCATTGGCTTTTGCAAGAGGCCATTCAA
>JAGPJJ010000056.1 GCA_018054505.1 Prevotella sp. | reverse complement strand
AAATCACCAATAGGAACTATTAAAGGTCCCATCGCTGCATCTGCAACTATTAGTAGCGGTAATGATGCCAACGGATGGAGGACTATAACGATACAACCTACAGATTTACCAACAAGTAGTCTTGAACAGAAGATCCAAACTATCAGTATTTATAATTCCGACGGATTACAACGATACATAAATCTATACTATCGTCGTCCCATGAACTTTTCGGTAGAGTTAAATCCTACGAACGTGCCTTCTTCAGAAGACCAGAATCTTGATGTAATCATTGGAATTCCAGGAGATTTAACAGCACCACGCTTTCCGCTTACATTTAAGATTGAACACAATAGCAATGCCATTTATCCAAATGTGCAAGCTACTGGATTTAACGAACTACCTGTTGTTGTTGGAAAATCAATTATTGATGGAACTACCGACTCATACTATTATACAAGGAATATAAGCTGGAACGAATACAAGAACACTGGTACTAGCAATGATGGACTTAAACGCTTTCATTGCTACTTTAAAACTTATAAAGCAAACAGTGCTGGACAGATATATGTGGCAACTGATAAATATTTCATAACACAACCAATCACTGCAACGCTAACAAACTACTAGATTGTTGAGATATAAAGTATAGAAAAAAGCATTATATCTATCAACATGCTTGCAAAATAATAAAAAAAGTATTAATTTTGCAGCCATGAGAATAGATATTATTTCAGTAATACCAGATATGATGGAAGGATTCATTAATGAATCCATATTAGCACGTGCACAGAAAAAAGGATTGGTAGAAATTCATCTATACAATCTAAGGGACTATACTCTTGATAAATGGAGACGCGTAGATGACTATCCTTATGGTGGAAGTGCTGGAATGATTATCCAATGTGAACCTATCGACAGATGTATTTCTGCTCTGAAAGCCGAACGTGATTATGATGAAATCATTTATACTAGCCCCGATGGAGAACAGTTTGATCAACATGTTGCCAACGACCTTTCATTAAAAGGTAACATCATTATTCTTTGTGGCCATTACAAAGGCATTGATCAACGAGTACGTGATCATCTTATCACACGTGAAATTAGTATTGGAGATTATGTACTTACTGGTGGAGAACTTGCAGCAGCAGTAATGACAGATGCTATAGTTAGACTCATTCCTGGGTCAATAAGTGATGAACAAAGCGCACTTAGTGACTGTTTTCAAGATGATATGCTAGCAGCACCTATATACACAAGACCGTCAGAATATAAAGGTTGGAAGGTTCCAGACATACTACTCAGTGGCAACGAAGCCAAGATTCGTAAATGGGAATTTGACGAAGCAATGAAACGCACAAAAAACATGCGTCCAGACTTGTTAAAATAATTCAGCGTTATTTTTAATAAACTCCTCACCAATACTGAATCCTTCTTCGTAAAGTCTTTCCAATTTATCAGTATCTTTTTCTATTCTTCCAACTTCAATTGGACGTAAAGGACGGATACACTTTATCTGTCCACTTTCTTCTAATCTATTAACAAGTTCAATCTGCTGATTATAAGCGAAGTGGCGTCTACTCAAAGCTACCCTTAAACGTGGATAATTCTTATAAACATAATGTGGAACTTTTCTATCCTTTCCATTGTCTCTCCACCCCTTATTTCTTGTTAGAATTACAACATTATTTTTATATCCCATATCAATTGCTCGCTGCACAGGTATGCTATCAACAATACCACCATCAAGCATAGGAATTCCATCTACATCAACAATTTTACTAACATAAGGTAGACTACTGGATGCTCTTACAATATCCAACGAACGCTGATGATCTTCTAACTCTTTTAAATACATAGGTGTACCTGTGAGACAATTTGTTGTTACCATCTCAAAGTTTTGTGAATGTTTAAAATATTCATCAAAATCAAAAGGTAAGAGTTTGTTAGGAAACTTATCATAAAGAAGTTTGCTATCAAAAATACATCCCTGAGATACAAGATGACGAATACCAATATATTTGTATCGCGCAAGATAGTCAATATTTGAAATACGCGCACGACGTGGTTGACGGCTAACATAACTCATACCATTGCATGCTCCTGCTGAAACGGCCACAATATATTTGAAATAAACATTATGTTTCATAAAGGCATCAAGGACACCACTTGTAAAGACTCCACGCATTCCACCGCCTTCAAGAACAAGGCCTATATTTTGAGTAACAACCATATATTATAATAATTTTACACTATTTTATTCAATTTTCTTGCAAAGATAGTGTTTTTTAATTAAAAATATGTAACTTTGTAGGCAAATAAACAAAAAATTCGCATTACATGTTTGATACTGCTACTTATGTGAGACGCCGTAACGAACTTAAAAAGCTCGTAAAGAGTGGCGTTATCATTCTTTTCGGAAACAATGAATCTCCCGCTAATTTTCCAAATAATGGGTATCATCCGTTTCGTCAGGACTCATCGTTTTTATATTATTTCGGACTTCAAAGAGATGGACTCGTTGGAGTAATAGATATTGATAATGACACCGACACACTTATAGGTGACGACATAGATATTGAAGATATTGTTTGGTTTGGCTCGGTTGATAGCATCCACGATATGGCTCAAAAGGCTGGTGCAACAGCTTCAGCTCAGATGAAGAATCTGAAGCTAATTTGCAACGACGCCATGAGTAAACATCGCCAGATACATATTCTACCACCATACAGACATGACATCAAAATTCAGATATTCGACTTGCTAGGAATACACCCTTGCCAACAGAAAGAAGCAGCAAGTATGCCGCTAATTAAAGCTGTTGTAAAGATGCGTTCTACAAAAGAGCAACAAGAAATTGAGGAGTTGGAGCGTGCTGCTGTTATTGGATACAAAATGCACACTACAGCTATGGGACTTACTCGACCAGGAATTACAGAAAAATTTGTAGGTGGTCAAGTTGACGGCATAGCTAATTCTTATGGCTCTATGGTCAGTTTTCCAACTATCTATACTCAACATGGCGAGATTATGCATGGTGCACCGTCAATGAACGTGCTTGAGGAAGGAAGACTTGTACTTTGCGATGCCGGCGCTGAAACAATAAACAATTATTGCAGCGACAACACTCGTACGATGCCTGTAAGTGGAAAGTTCACACAAAAGCAATTAGAAATATATTCTATTGTAGAAGCTTGTCACGATTACACTTTGGAAGTAGCAAAACCTGGAACCAAATATGCTGATGTACATTTTGCGGTGTGCAGACTGATGTTTGACAGATTAAAAGAACTTGGACTTACAAAGGGCGATACAGAAGAAGCAGTTAGAGCTGGTGCACATGCTATGTTTCTTCCTCATGGACTAGGTCACATGATGGGAATGGACGTACATGATATGGAAAGCCTTGACCAAATAAACGTAGGATTTGACGAAGAAACTCGTCCAAACCTAGAACAATTCGGAACTAACTGTCTAAGAATGGGCCGCAGACTTGAAGAAGGATTCGTCGTTACAGACGAACCTGGCATATATTTTATTCCCGCACTTATTGATGATTGGAAAGCAAATGGACACTGTAAGGATTTTCTTAATTTTGACAAATTGGAGACTTATAAGGACTTTGGCGGTATTAGAATAGAGGATGACGTTTTAATAACAAAAGACGGATGTAGATTCATCGGTAAGGATCGTATTCCTTATCATCCAAAAGACGTAGAGAATTTTATGGATAAAAATTAACATTACATTGGTTTAAATGAGAAAATTATTAGTAATGACACTTATTGCCTTGACGGCGATTGGTGCAACAGCACAGGAAAAGAAGGCTGAGAAGAATGTAAATAAGCCAGTATTCACTGTCGTAAGAGAGAACAAAATTACAAGTATTAAAAATCAAAGCCGTAGTGGTACCTGTTGGAACTATTCTACACTAAGCTTCTTTGAGTCTGAAATACTCAAGAAGACTGGTAAGACTTATGATCTTTGTGAGTCATTTGTTGCCAACAAGACCTATATGGATCGTGCTATTCAGGTAGTACGTCTACATGGTGACTGCCAATTTGCAGAAGGTGGTAGCTCTTATGATCCATTGTATTGCCTTGAAAACTATGGTATCTGCCCAGAAAACGCAATGCCACAAGCAGGTAGTCTTTATGGAGATTCACTAAATAATTACAACGAGTTTTTCACTCTGATGACTCCTTATGTAACAGCTGTTGCTAAAAGTGATTCTAAGAAGTTGTCTACTCAATGGAAAAGCGGACTACAAGGTATTCTTGACGCTTACTTAGGAAAGTGCCCAGAAAAATTCACTTATGAAGGCAAGAGTTATACTCCAAAGTCTTTCGCAGCAAATCTTGGCATTGACTTTAATGACTATGTTAGCATAACAAGTTATACACATCACCCATTCTGGAAAGGATTCCCTGTTGAAGTTCAGGATAATTGGCGTAACCCACTTTCATGGAACATTCCAATGGAAGACATGATGCGCATTATTGATAATGCTGTTATGAACGGATATACTGTAGCTTGGGGCGGTGACGTTTCAGAAGACGGATTTACACGTGATGGTCTTGCTTACAATACTGATACAAAAAAAGTACAAAGCTTGACTGGTAGTGACATGGCTCGCTGGCTGAAACTTACTAAGACTCAAAAGAGCAATATGATTGACTCTTTAGGCTGCAATATTCCAGAAATCGTACCTACACAGAAAATGCGTCAGGAAAGATATGACAACTGGGAACTTACAGATGATCACGGCATGCTTATTTACGGTATTGCAAAAGATCAGAATGGCAAGGAATATTACATGGTTAAGAACTCATGGGGAGAAGCTGGTGAATATAAAGGAATTTGGTATATGACAAAGAACTTTATTGCCGCAAACACTATGGATTTCATGGTTAACAAGAATGCCATACCAAAGGATATTCGCAAAAAACTTGGTATCTAATATTAGATAGCAAAAAGAAATAGAAGGCACAATCTGAAAAAACATTTCAGATTGTGCTTTTTTTTTGTTTTTATTTTGTAACTTTGAACACTGATCTTTATTACTTAAATAATAAAAATTGATCAAAGGCCTATGTTTACATACATTGCAACCAAGAAAAAAATAAAAACGATATAAATGCATTTCAAATGGAATTACGAACCACCAACACCAGAAGAGAAACAAGCAGCTGAAGAACTTGGAGAAAAACTGAGTATCAGTCCTATTTTAGCACAACTTCTTATCAAGCGAGGTATTAATACAGAATCTGCTGCCAAAAGATTCTTCCGTCCGCAACTAGCTGATCTTATCAATCCATTTTTGATGAAAGATATGGATATAGCTGTAGAACGTCTGAACGAAGCAATGGGCAGAAAAGAGCGTATACTTGTATATGGAGATTACGATGTTGACGGATGCACAGCTGTAGCACTGGTGTATAAGTTTCTTCAACAGTTCTATTCCAATATAGACTACTACATACCAGACAGATATGACGAAGGATATGGAGTAAGTAAAAAAGGAATAGACTATGCTCATGAAACAGGTGTAAAACTTATTATAATACTTGACTGTGGTATAAAAGCAATCAAGGAAATTGACTATGCCAAAAGCCTTGGTATAGATTTTATTATTTGTGACCATCACGTCCCAGACGAGGTGATGCCGCAAGCCGTAGCAATATTAAATCCCAAAAGACATGATGATACATTCCCGTATAAGAACTTATGCGGATGTGGCGTAGGATTTAAATTCATGCAAGGCTGGGCAAAAAACAACGAGATTTCTTTTTCTAATCTTATCCCTTTACTTGACTTGTGTGCCGTTTCAATAGCTGCAGACATTGTTCCTGTAACGGATGAAAATAGAATAATAGCATTTCATGGACTAAAACAACTGAACCAAAATCCAAGTATTGGTTTGAAAGCGATTATTGATATTTGTGGCCTAAACGGACGTGAAATATCAATGAGCGATATTGTATTCAAGATAGGCCCAAGAATAAATGCTTCTGGAAGAATGGAAAACGGTAAGGAAAGCGTTGATTTACTTATCGAAAAAGACTATGGAGTAGCGATAAAAAAGGCGAAGCACATTGATGAATATAATGAGCAACGTAAAGATATTGACAAACAAATGACAGAAGAGGCAAATATAATTGTCTCTAAACTTGAAAATCAAAAACATCATTCAAGCATTGTTCTATATGACAAGAATTGGAAAAAAGGTGTTATTGGTATTGTTGCGTCACGTCTTACTGAGATGTACTTCCGCCCTACCGTCGTACTAACTAAAGACGGCGATTTTGCAACAGGTTCCGCTCGAAGTGTGACTGGCTTTGACGTATATTCTGCCATTAAGAGTTGCCGTGATTTACTTCTGAATTTTGGAGGACACACTTATGCAGCTGGATTAACTCTTAAATGGAATGATATACCTGAGTTTAGACAGAGATTCCAAAAATATGTAGAAGAACACATTGCACCAGAACAGACTGAGGCCAATATCAATATAGATTGTCACATAGATTTTAAAGATATTACTAAGAAACTGCATAATGATTTAAAACGTTTTGCGCCCTTCGGGCCTGAATGTACCAAGCCATTATTCTGCACTCAAGGAGTTTATGATTATGGCACAAGTAAGGTTGTGGGCAGAGAGCAAGAACATATTAAGTTGGAACTAGTAGATTCCAAGTCTAGTGATGTAGTTAACGGAATTGCTTTCGGCCAAAGTGCATCAGCTCGATACATTAAAAGTAAAAGATCATTTGATATAGTGTATACTATTGAAGCAAATGTCTTTAAACGAAACCAAATCCAATTACAAATTGAAGATATTCGTCCAGAAGAAATCAAAGAAGATAATAAGGTAGAAATATAATGGAATGCCGGCAGATACTACAAAAATATTGGGGGTATACTGATTTCCGAGGCATACAAAAAGACATTATTGAAAGTATTTGTGCCGGACGTGATACCCTTGGATTAATGCCTACTGGTGGAGGGAAATCAATAACTTTTCAAGTACCGGCATTAGTAATGGATGGTGTATGCATTGTCATTACACCATTAATTGCTTTGATGAAAGATCAAGTTGATCATCTACAAAAAATTGGCATCAAAGCTGCTGCAATATATTCAGGAATGACCAGACCTGAAATCATCAAGGTTCTTGAAAATGCAGTTTTTGGTGGAGTTAAGATTCTATATGTTTCTCCGGAAAGACTTTCTTCTGAACTTTTTCAAGCCAAATTAAAACATATGAAAGTTAGTTTCATCACTGTTGATGAAGCTCACTGTATTAGTCAATGGGGATATGATTTTCGTCCATCGTATCTTCATATATCTGATATACGCAAACTTAAACCAGATGTTTCGGTTTTAGCATTAACGGCAACTGCAACAACAAAAGTCATTGATGACATACAAGAAAGATTAGGCTTTAAGGAAAAGAATGTCTTCCGCATGAGCTTTGAGAGAAAAAATCTAACTTATGTTGTAAGGCTAACATCAGACAAAGATCAGCAACTTATTCATATTCTGAATTCAGTAAAAGGAAGTGCCATTGTTTACGTAAGGAGTAGAAAACGTACAAAGGAAATTGCTCAGATGCTTAATGACAATAACATCGAAGCAACTTTCTATCATGCTGGATTGGAACATTATACCAAAGATTTACGACAGAAGGAATGGCAAAATGACGAAAAACGCGTGATAGTCGCTACAAATGCATTTGGTATGGGTATTGACAAACCAAATGTTAGAATAGTCGTACACATAGACTGCCCTGATTCTATTGAGGCATATTTTCAAGAAGCTGGACGAGCAGGACGAGATGGGAAGAAAGCCTATGCAGTAATGTTATACAATGACGGAGACTGTAGAAAATTACACAAACGCATCACCGACAACTTTCCTGAAAAAGATTATATCAGAAATGTCTATAACAGTTTAGCCTATTTCTACCAGATAGGTATTGGCAGCGGCATTGGACACACATTTACTTTTGATATTGGCAAATTCTGCCATAACTTCGGACTTTCTATGATTCTAGTCGACTCCTCATTAAGAATTTTAGAAAGGGCTGGCTATATTGTCTACGAAAATGATCCCAAAAGCAGTGCAAGACTTAGATTTCTTCTAAGTCGAAGTCAGCTTTACATTTTAGAAAACCTTACTAGCAATGAAGATAAAATAATAACCACACTACTCCGCCTTTACGGTGGACTTTTCAATGACTACACATATATTGACGAAGGATTGATTGCTCAGAAATCGGGTCTTACTCAACAGCAAGTATATCTTATACTGAAAAATTTGAGCATGAAAAGGATTATTCATTTTATTCCACAACGTAAGATGCCTTATATTACATATACAAAAAGCAGAGATGACGGTGACAGAATTATCATTTCTAATAATGTATATGAAGACAGGAAAATTGAATTTGAAAAAAGAATTGAGTCCATCATTGAATATGCTAAGAATGATAATGTATGCAGAAGTAGACAATTATTAAGATATTTCGGTGAAACAGACAGCAAAGACTGCTGTTTGTGTGATGTATGTCTTGAGCATAACACTAACCAAGCATCAGAAAATAGAATATCTCTGCCAAAACAAAGAATACTAGAACTGTTGAAAGACAAGAAAAAACATCATATCACAGAACTTAATAAAATGGATATTCCAGACAGACAGCTGGATGAAGCCTTAGAATTCTTAATTAATGAGGAATACATTATTAATGACTGTGGATATATCATGATTAATGATAAGTAGTCTTTGCGCACAACACTAAAAGTCTAACGGGGACTGTCTGTCCACAGTCTATAGCTTCCTCCGAGTGTCTTTCATTGATTTGATTTTGTATTTATAAATTTGTAGACAAGGATATGATAATAAACGATATTTGTAACTAAATTATCATCAACCGACAACTAATTTGGGAAGGTGACAACCATATTGGATTGAATGACAACCAATCAGGTGAGATCAAACAACTTATTTAATAACAAATATAAACCTAATACGGCTAAAGACACGCTACCAGAAAAAGTTTTTTCAATGTCACTAATGTCATAATGTCACTAGCCCTTTGTTTATAAGGGTTTGGCGAGTGACATTAAGTGACATTATCGCCCTAAAAGTGGCATTAAATTGGAAATCGCACCTATTTTTGGCGATTTTTCACCAAATATGCTATTTGCACCATACCTATCTTTTACACTGATTGAGTTTTATCAAACAAACAGCATGGGTGATTAAAAAAGCTGTTACATACAAATAACAAATGTGATAGAAGCTATTTGAAAGTATGAAAATAGCTTTTGAAGTTGAATGCACAAACGTTTACCTAAGTTTCAACATCTTTTGCGTAATTTGTTTACATCAACATGTGTGCAATCAGATTACATCAGCATGTGTGTAACCCGATTACACAACGTATGTAACTCGATTACACAACGTGTGTAACTCGATTACACAACGTGTGTAACCATGTTACATAACGTGAGTAATGCAATTACACACGTTGGGTAATAGAATTGTTGAACATGAAAAAGGATATTGCTTAGAGCTGGTAAACATATCATAATCTGAAATACTGCAAGAATAAGATAGCGGATAATTACTACTATATTTATAGTTAGATTTTGAAGTAACGCCTAGGCACATTGCGAAGTCTAGCGCTCATGATGATGAGAAAGGGCCATTATAAACGAAAAAGAGGCTATATATGTGCTGCATATTTGCTAAAAAATCGCCAAAAGTAGGTGTACTTTGGAGTTTAATGTCACTTTTAAGCCGATAATGTCACTTAATGTCACTGGCTAAACCCTTATAAACAAAGGGCTAGTGACATTATGACATTAGTGGCATTGAAAAAACTTTTTCTGGTAGTGTGTCTTTAGGCAAATCAAGTTTATAGAGGATTTCCCCCTAAAATGACGAAGAACCCTTATGAAAAAGTTTTTAGTAATGATTCATCTAAAACGATTATGAAATAATAAAGAGCACTATGAGTAAAAGTATACGAAAAAAGGGAAATCTCCCTCACAGGAAACTTCCCCTTACAACATTATGTACGAGAAAAAAATTAATTATTTTCAGGACGAAGCTTACGAACTGTATTACCAGCCTGCCACATTTCCTTGTTGCGCATAGCCGCTAATTCAGCATTCAACTTCTCACGATAATCAGACATAGAATTCTTATCAATAGAAATCTGAGCCTCATTACCAGTCT
>JAGPJJ010000212.1 GCA_018054505.1 Prevotella sp. | reverse complement strand
ATGCAACGCTTATGCCATGAATTTGATATGAATTTCGGAGGTTCATGGGGGGATAGCTCTGTAATTCCAGCAGAAAGTCGCCAGCAATATTTGGTAAGTTCTTTAATGGAGGAAGCTATCTATTCGAGTCAAATGGAAGGTGCTGCTACAACTCGTAAGGTAGCCAAAGATATGTTGCGCAAGAAGATGAGCCCACGTGACAAGTCTCAGCAGATGATAGTTAATAACTATCAAACAATTAATTATATAGCTGAACATAAAAGAGATTCATTGACGCCAGAACTATTACTACATGTTCATCAATTAATGACAAGCAACACGCTTGATAGCCCAGATGATTCAGGAAGGTTTAGAAAAAATGATGATATAGTGGTTGAAAATGGTATAACACATGAGACGGTGCATATACCACCAACGTATACAGAAATTCCATCTTTTGTGAAAAGCTTGTGCGATTTTTTTAATGAAACACATGCAAAAGTTTTTATTCATCCAATTATAAGAGGTATTATCATTCACTTTATGATTGCTTATGTACATCCGTTTGTCGATGGAAATGGGCGCACAGCTCGTGCCATGTTTTATTGGTATATGCTAAGACAAGGATATTGGCTTACAGAATACATGTCTATATCCAGAGTAATCGCAAAGTCGAAAAAAGCCTATGAGAAATCATTTCTATATGCTGAAGCAGATATGCTAGACATTGGATATTTCGTGAATTATAATCTCGGTGTACTTGAAAAGTCATTTAAGCAACTTCAAGAATACATTAAGCGTAAACAATTGGATAAGAATTCTGCCAACAAATTCTTTAAATTGGGAAATATCAATGAACGACAAGCACAGATTCTCAAAATGTATTATGAAGATCCTGCACTTATCCTTACGGTAAAAGACTTGCAAGTAAAGTTCTTGGTTACACCAACCACGGCGAAAAATGATTTGATGTTACTCCTAGAGCGCAAATTCATTAAAGAAATAGCTTTTAACAAGGTGAAAAAGGGATATATAAAGGGAGAACTCTTCGACAGCCAGGTTATTGATATTGTAAACAAACAATAGCAATTCTCTTTATCTATTTAGTCTTAAATAGTTCTATGTATCTTATCCAATTCTTTCCAATGTTTAAACAATTGGAAAGAATTAGAGACGAATATGTACGCAGTCTTATCTTTTAAAGAGGAGATCCATAAAAAGATAAGCAAGAAAAGTATATTATGAATAATGGGGATTATAGTAACAGATTATGATGACTATAAAAGAGGAATAATTGCAATTTTATCTTAATTTCTCTACTAATATATGAAATACCATGAATAAGGTATTGCGTAGATTGTTGAATATGACTAATTTTGACACGAAATATAGCAAGTAGAAAAAATGGTAGACAAGAAAAGATCGTTTATAGGAAAGCAGAAGCAGATGATGCTTTGGATTGGTGCACTCATTATTGGAGCATTGTTAGGATTATTGCAACAGAGTTGGCTAAATGATATTATGACATTTGTAGCCACTGTTTACACCAGATTATTTCAGTTGGTTGCTGTTCCAGCAATAGTGCTTGCTGTTATTACAACGCTTGCAATGTTTGGTACACAGAAGGATACTGGCCGCATTTTTAAGCATGCTATATTTTATACATTGCTCACTACAATTTTTGCAGCAGCAGTTGGATTAACTCTCTATCTAATAATTCGCCCTGGCAATCTTCCTGCTGAACTTGTGAATACCGGAACAAGCGTGATTCCTCATGAGCTTGGAAATCAGACATATTACGACCATATTCTTCAGGTTATACCTAATAATGTGGTAAAACCATTCCTTGATGGCAATGTGCTCTCGCTGCTTTTGTTGGCATTTGCTATAGGTATTGGTTTGGCTAAGTTGCCAGACTCAGAGAATAAAGCTATCTTGGTAAAGGGAATTGAAGGATTGCAAAGTCTGCTATTTCTTCTCATTAAGGGTCTGATTTGGACGCTCCCCTTAGGTATTATAGCTTTTTCTGCTCAACTCTCGGCTCAGGTTTGTGGGGGTGTTGCAGCAGAGTCACTTGGAAAATACGTAATGGTGATATTGGGTGGAAATATCATTCAATTCTTTATTATTCTACCGCTTTTCCTTCTTGCCCGTGGCATCAATCCTGTAAAACATCTGGGAAAGATGATGCCTGCCGTATTGATGGCATTGTTTACCAAAAGTTCGGCAGCTACTTTGCCTGTAACAATGGAGACTGCGGAGACTCGTGCTCATGTATCAAAAAAGGTATCACGTTTTGTATTACCAATATGTACCACCATAAATATGAATGGTTGCGCAGCTTTTATTTTAGTTACATCACTCTTTGTGATGCAGAATGGGGGTGTCAACTTTTCAATAGGTCACATGATACTATGGCTATTTATCGCTGTTATTGCAGCAATTGGCAATGCCGGTGTACCAATGGGCTGTTATTTCCTCACGCTTTCTTTGGTTGCAGGTCAGGGCGCTCCTGTCGGCATTATGGGAATTATTCTGCCTATCTACACGATTATTGACATGGTTGAGACGGCTGAGAACGTATGGAGTGATAGTTGTGTAGCAGCAATGACGGATAAAGATATAAAATTAGCTGTTCAAGATTAATTATAAACGGAAAAATATTTAAGCATTCGTGTTGTAAGTTTCTGTAAGGAAACAAGAGTAATTCATCTTTCTTATACACGTAGTGATGCCTACAATGTTTTACAGAAAAACCACTTATGATGTCACCTTTCTGTTATCTATCTTGTTATATAGATGAATCGGTTCAAAAATAAACAAGAAGTATAA
>JAGPJJ010000211.1 GCA_018054505.1 Prevotella sp. | reverse complement strand
TCAGTTCCTTGTAATTCGATAACTTATTCATTGTTCTTTGAGTTCTATGCAAATGTACAAAAAAATATCGAGATATGCAATGTAATTGCCTGAAATACAACTATTTAATTTTTAGAACTCCCCTTAAAATTGTTTGAAGCCAGATGTATGAATATTTTGAAAATATTTTCTTTATGTTTCATGTCGTATAGTTCATTGCTTGTAGTATCAATGAGTTCATTAATATGCATCTGAGCTAAATGCACAAGGAAACTTAACATCTCCTTTTTATATATATGTGGTTGACTTATCGTTTTTTCGATTTGTGATATGATTCCAAGGAGTTCTGAAATTTTAGCCTCTGTAATATCAAAATAAATATATTTATCAAGAATGTTTCGTTGAAAAATATCTTGCATATTAGGATCATTTTCTATTAAATAATTGTAGAAATTTGTTTCACAGAAAAGAAAATATCCATCAAGTTCATTAGTGCACTTTACAAATCCTACATTCTGCGTATGAGTCATTCTGATAATACTCTGCTGAGCCAATTTTACATTATCACCATTTATAATTATTTCAGCCTCTCCATCAATAAGCACAAAAATGGTATAAAAGTTCACATAACACAATTGTTTAATTATAGACTCAAAGATTTCTTGATTAACAGACATAGTAGCTACAACGGCACCATATAAACAATTGATGTTGTTTTGAACAGCAAATTCCTGAAGATTATGTGAAATTCCCTTGTCCATAATGTAATATTTAAGGTCAATATTTGGCAAATATACAAAATGTTTCCGATTATACAAAAAATGGTTTGAATTATATAAATACATGATGAAAAAAAATATATATTTTTGCTGCATGACATTAAACATTCAATATAAATAGACTATTTCATCTAAACAATTAAACCTGCAAATATGGTCACTTTTTTAGTATTACTACAATTATTTATCGTTCTGGCATTAATTTTCATAGGAGCTCGTGTAGGCAGCATCGGACTCGGTATCTACGGAATGGTAGGCGTGTTTATCCTCGTATTTATCTTTGGACAAAAACCAGGAAACATTCCTATTGACGTGATGTTGATTATCGTGTCTGTAATAACTGCAGCAGCAGCACTGCAAGCCTCCGGAGGATTGGATTATCTTGTGGGACTAGCTGCAAAGTTTCTGCGCAAACATCCTGAACAGATTACCTATTATGGTCCTTTGGTAACTTGGTTGTTTTGTCTTGTTGCAGGTACAGCACACACATCTTATTCGCTATTACCTATTATATCTGAAATTGCCACAAACTCAAAGATTCGTCCAGAACGCCCATTAAGCGTAGCAACAATTGCCGCATCATTAGGTATCACGGGAAGTCCTGTTTCTGCCGCTACAGCTGCGATCATATCAACCGACTTACTTGGCGGAAAGGGTATTGAACTGAAAGATATTATGCTAATATGTATACCAGCATCATTGATTGCCATACTAGTAGCTTCGTTTATACAAAATAGAGTAGGGAAGGAACTCGATGCAGATCCAGAATACCTACGTCGCGTTGAAGAAGGCATCATAAATCCAGAAGAAGACAAAAACAACATGGAGAAACTGATAACCACACCAAATCCACGTGCTAAATATTCAGTAATGGCATTTATTCTTGGTGTATTGTTAGTTGTGTTGTTCGGCTCTGTGCCTTCACTTCGTCCATCATTCAATGTGGATGGAGAAATGACTCGCTTAGGAATGCCCGAAACTATTGAAATTATCATGATGTCTGTTGCTGCATTGATATTACTTGTAGGTAAAGCAAACGTAGTTGAAGCAGTAAAAGGAAACGTGTTTGCAGCAGGTATGAATGCCATGGTGAGCATCTTTGGTATTGCCTGGATGGGAGACACATTCTTTAATGGAAACATAGAATTCTTCAAATCTCATATTGCAGACATCGTTACTCAATATCCATTTTTATTCGCAGTGGCATTGTTCTTCATGTCAATCATGCTATTCTCTCAGGCAGCAACAGTTCGCACACTTTATCCTTTAGGAATAGGACTTGGTATAAGTCCACTTGCTCTTGTGGCAATGTTCCCGGCAGTGAATGGATATTTCTTCATTCCAAACTATCCTACAGAAGTTGCAGCGATAAACTTTGATAGAACGGGAACAACAAAGATTGGAAAATACGTGATAAACCATTCATTCCAACTTTCAGGTTTCATAACTACATTTGTATCAATAGGGATAGGCTATCTTATCATAAGCCTGTTTTATTAATAACAACATTACTAACCTTTAAAAATATTCAATTATGAAGACGTTTAAAATTTCTATTTTGATGATTTTGGCTTTAGTGTTCACACTAACAATAAGCGCCAAACCTAGAATTCGTATTATCGCTACCGGCGGAACTATTGCCGGTGTAAGCGCAAGTGCCACTTCGTCTGCTTATGGTGCAGGACAAGTTGGTATACAAACTCTTATTGATGCTGTTCCACAGATTAAAGATCTTGCTGATGTTAGTGGCGAACAGCTTGTGAATATTGGTAGTCAGGACATGAACGACGATGTTTGGTTGAAACTGGCAAAGCGTATCAATGAACTTTTAAACAACGAAGGTTATGACGGCGTACTCGTAACTCACGGAACAGACACCATGGAAGAGACAGCCTATTTTTTGAGTCTCACTGTTCATAGCGACAAACCTGTTATTCTTGTAGGTAGCATGCGTCCTTCTACAGCAATTAGTGCTGATGGTCCTGCTAATCTTTACAACGGCGTGGCTGCTCTTGTAGATCCTGCATCAAAGGGTCATGGAGTTATGGCTTGCATGAA
>JAGPJJ010000055.1:4026-10469 GCA_018054505.1 Prevotella sp. | reverse complement strand
GCATAAGCGTCAGCAATGTATTGATATGGTTTGAAGTTGTTCTTCTCCATGTCAAAGGCCTTGTTGTATTGATCAATAGCCTGCTGATATTGCTTGTTTCCCTTTAGAGCCAAACCATAATAGATATAGTCACGGGCGCTCTTTTCTACAGAGTCTGTATTAATAATAGCGTTTGCATCAGTGATTGCTTCATCAAACTTCTGTATGTCAACGGCACTCCAAAGTGCTACACGGTCAAAAGTTATGTTTTTAGCAAATTTCTGAATACCAAGTTTTGCTATATCAAGACTTTCATCTTTCTTGTTGTTCATATATGCTGAAACAGCATAAGCTACAAGATAGTACTGGTCAAGGTTTTCTTTCTGTGTCTTTGAGAAATATTCGTATGCCTTGCTGTAGTTTCCTCCAAGATAGAAGTTGTTTCCTGCTTCAGCCTCAATAGGATAGTCTGGGCGTACTTGCTTCAAAAGGTTTAGAGCTCTTTCGCTTTCTTCCGGGCTACGCTTTCTGTATACATTTGCATAACGCATATAGCCATTAGGATTCTTTGGATCCATAGTCATACTCTGCTGATACCACATTGCAGCGTCACCACCGTCATCTTTCATGGCAGCGATATCACCAAGAAGGACATATGCATCACCATAATCCTTAAATTTGGCAATTACAGCGTTAGCGATAGCTGATGCGTCATCATATTTCTTGTTCATCAATAGGGAATTTCCTAGTGCAATAAGAGCCTTAGGATCCTTCTTGAATTCTTTTTGATAGTCTTTTGTCAATTCTTTGATGCCTTTAGCGTCAATGTTGGCATTAGACTTGAGCGTCTGCTCTATTGGCTTCAGCATATCACTGTAATTAGCGTTCTGAGCCATTGCGGGTGCTGATAATCCCATCATCAGCAAGCCAGCTACAAGGTATTTAATCTTTTTCATAATCTTGTTTGTTAGGTAACATTTCTACTTTTAACTATGACGAATCAGAAGAATAAAAGTTTAAATTTTAAATGTTTATTTTTTTACGTTTACAGTTCTTATGCTTATGTCACCTCTATATGGTAGCAAGCCCGCTTTAAAGATGATAAGTTGTCCTTTTGGACTTGAAATATAGTTGGCGAAGCTCCAAGGCAATGCTTTACTTGGGTCTACAACTATTGCATATATAGTTCTTGCGAATGGATATCTTCCATCCAACAAGTATGCCTGATAAGGTTTCCAACTATTCATTGGATTAGCCTTTTCCTTGATGGATACAGACATTACGTGAATATTCTTTTTAAATGTGGTATTGGTTGTATCTCGCTTGTCATTAAGCCAGTTTGAGCCAATAACACCAATTGCGTTAGGTGTTTTACTAACGTAGTTGATAACTTCTTTGCTGCTTTTTGCTGCAATAACGTTGTCACTAACGATTGGTTTGCCTCCTAAAATTGAGTCTACTACATAATGTAGTGTTGCTGAACTTTTGTTGTCAAACACAACTTCAATACCACCTCTTTTTGATCCTGGATATACTTGATTCCAGTTTTTAACCTTTCCGCTTAAAACTCTCTTCACATCGTTTACAGTCATGCAGGTATCGTTATTTGTTTTATTTACGATAAGTGCTAGTCCGTCGTAGCCGATAGGGAATACAGAAGGTATAATATTTTTAGTCTTGATGTAGGCTATTTCACTTGGTTTCAAACCACGTGAAGTAATTAACAGGCAAGTCTTCAGGTCACGAATCATTTTCAGACCGGTTAGCTCGTCTGTATACAAAGGTTTAAGATGCGCTTTTGGGTATTCAAACTCAAACTGCTGTCTTACTTCCTCAACAATTGGACTAAAACTTTCGTCAGAGACGAATTGAATCGTCCCTGACGTCGGTGTATCAGTTCTACTACCTTTAGGTTTATTCTCATTACATGATGAGAATACTCCTAAAGATAGGGTTAGTCCTATAAATATATAAGATAAGTTCTTATTCATTTACTGCAATTTAAATTGCACAGGTACATTAAATTTAACACGAACAGCAGAACCATTCTGCTTACCTGGTTGCCAGTTAGGCATGCTGCTTATGACGCGAGCTGCTTCACGGTCAAGTGATGGGTCAACAGAACGTACAACATGTACATCTGTGATAGAACCATCGCGCTCAACAACGAATGAAACGGTTACACGACCTTGGACACCATTTTCCTGAGCAACTACAGGGTATTTTGTATGTGAGTTAAGGTAACTCATAAGAGCACCTTGTCCTCCAGGGAATGAAGGCATAACTTCTACAACGTCGAATACCTTGTTGGTAACTTCTTCCTTAGGAGCTGGTGGAGGAGTGTTTACAGCGATATCGTTGCGCACAGCCTCTACGTTACGGTCCTTAGTTCCCTCATGGTTTTCAGTACCAACGGCAACCTTGTCGTCCAACTTATCCATCTGCTTAATCTGATTTTCCTCTTTTACGAGTTCATCTTTCTTGATGACAGGAGCAGTGAATTTCTGTGTCTGACGAGCAACAGGAATCTCTTTCTTTGGTTCAACTTTAGGTTTAACAACCTCTTTTTTCTCTTGTTTCTTAGCCTCTTTCTGGAGTTTAGAAAGTTCCATAGCCTCCATATAAGCTGCTTGCTGTTCTGCCTGTTTTTGTTCAATGACTTTCCATGCAAGAAAACCTCCTACTAGAGCTGCAGCAATGACTAAGATTATAAGAGATTTGATGTTTCGGCTGGAAGTACCCTTACGAAGCTGGAATGCTCCATAGGATTTGTTCTTTCCGTCGAACACCATATCGACCCATTTAGGATCGTATAAGTCTATTTTTGCCATTTTGTTTCTTTTTAAATTGTTTCGTTACTTATCGATTAGAGTTTAATTCCTCTCAACTTGAGAAGTTTCGCGTCGTCAGAATTAATCTTATCGATAACGTAAGTACCAATACTTAGAATCTGCATTTCATCGAGAGCATCCACCATATTCTTATATGATGCATTGTCTGAAGGTTTAATGATGATTGTCAGAGTAGGAACCTTACCGTCTTTGAGCTTACCACCCTTGATATCGCTAAGTTTCTTCTGATATATACTGTCTGGATACATCTTAGGATTCTTAGCCTTATCTGCGTTAAGTTCTTTAACTGCAAGTTCGATACGAGTTACAGGTTTTACTCCATTTGCAGTAGTGTGATTTCTCAAGATCTTGCGAATTCCATCATTACCCCAAGTTGTTTCCTTGAGCCATGCTGGATTGCTATACTGAGGGATACCCTCACCATAGAAGATCTTGTTATCAGCTGTTACATACAGAGTAATTGACTCTGAAGCCTTAGCTTCATTCTTCTGATTATCTTGAGTGTTCTTGTCATTACTTGGCATTGTCAGCTCCATTGTCTGAGGCTTGCTCAATGTTGTACACAGCATGAAGAACGTGATAAGAAGCATGAGCATATCCACCATAGGTGTAAAGTCTACGCGGACATTAACCTTTTTCTGTTTGCTTTCTTTCTTTGCCATTTATTCGTCCCCCTGTTTTTTAAGCTGTGTTATCATGTAATAATGACTTTCGTCCATATCCTGGAGCTCATTCATTACCTTCTTAACAGTCTTGTAAGGTGTTTTAGCGTCAGCCTTTAGTGCAATCTTTAGGTTCGTATTTACTGTACGAGCCTGATCAACCCACTGTTGGAATTCGCTCATGCCGCCCTTGATACTATCCAATGGAATACCTTTGGTGTTCAGAGTCTTCTGACGTGCCTGTGTAGACATTGACAAATAACTGCTGAGTTCATTCATTGGAACACCGAATGTTGATTCGTTCTTGAATGTCTTAGACTGCTTTTCACTTAGTGTAACACCAAACTTGCTAGTCATCGCTTCTAGTGTCTGACCTAACTGGTCGGTGTTGTCTATACTCATAAATACCTGACCTTGGCCTGTTGGCTTACCGGCTCTGTCCTTTTCAGGACTTACCAGAATGGTCAGGACGCCGTTCTCAGGCACCTTAATCTCAGACACAGACCCTGGAGTGTTCACCTTCACTGGCTCATTCTTTACGAATGTTGAAGTCAGCATGAAGAAGGTAAGCAAAAGGGTCATAACGTCTGACATAGGCGTCATATCGATCCAAACGTCACTTTTCTTAATTTTTACTTTACCCATAGCGATAAATATTTAAAGGGTTAGTAAAAATTAAGCTTCTTCTGTATGGTTAGCTTCGTATGTCTGAGCAATTGAGTAACCTACTTCGTCTAGTGCATATGTCAACTTGTCAACCTTGTTTGTAAAGTAGTTGTAAGATACAACAGCACACCATGATGTACCGATACCGAAAGCAGTGTTGATCAAGGCCTCAGAAATACCTGCAGAAAGTGCAGCTGAGTCTGCGCCACCACCTGCTGACAAAGCAGAGAATGAACGGATCATACCAACAACAGTACCAAGAAGACCAGTAAGTGTACCAAGTGTTACGATAGTAGCAACGATTGGAAGGTTCATTGTAAGAGTTGGCATCTCAAGCTGAGTTGCTTCCTCGTGAGCCTGCTGAATCTTAGAAACCTTCTGAGACTTCTTAAGGGTTGCGTTTGCACCTGATTCCATTTCCTTGTAAGCTTTAAGAGAAGCTGAAACAACGTTTGCTACAGAACCCTTCTGCTTGTCACAAAGCTGCTGTGCTTTTGCGAAATCGTTTGCGTTAAGAGCTACCTTGATGTTTGCAACAAACTTAGGAAGAGAACCTTTACCGAAAGCTGTCTTAAGTGCAAGTGCACGCTCAATTGACATAGCCAATACTGAAAGAAGAAGTGTGTGGATAACTGGTACGATAACACCACCCTTGAAGATTGTACCCCAAACGTCAGCTGGTGTAGTCTTTGCTACTCCGTCCTGGAAGTGCATTGGGTTACCAAACCAGAGGTTGAACAATGTAAAAGCGATGATACCGCAAACTACGATAATCCAGAATGCGCCTCTTACTCCCTGAAAGCCCTCTGATTTCTTAGGGCTGGCTGTTTTTTGTGAAGTTGCCATAATTTTAAATTTTTAATTTTTAGTTATTAATAATATTAATGTTTATTTTGATTTAATGTTATTGTCAAAAGATGCCTTACGGTCCTCGTACTTTTTTTGTTTGGCAAAGATAGCAATTTATGAATAACTACGAACTTAATTAAGAAGTTTTAACGATAGATTGTTTTAATTTTAATCATATCGTTACAAAATTTTCCTTTTTATTTCGTTTTTGTTATTTTAACTTTGCCAAATTCTCCTTAATTCTACACATTGCTTCTTTTATGCTATCATCACTTGTTGCGTAGCTCATTCTAAAGCATTCTGGATCTCCGAATGCATCTCCGCCTACTGTTGCAACATGTGCTTCTTCAAGAAGATAGAGTGCAAAGTCTGTCGAGTTATTGATGGTCTTTTCGCCATTGCTCTTGCCAAAGAAACTGCTGCATTTTGGGAATAAATAGAATGCTCCTTCTGGCACGTTGACTTCAAGCCCAGGAATGTCTTTAGCTAGTTTCACGATGAGATCACGACGACGTTCAAACGCCTTACGCATATCTTCAACACAACCTTGTTCAAGGGTGTAAGCAGCTTCGGCAGCCTTCTGACTTACAGAACATGGACCGCTTGTATATTGTCCCTGTAACTTATTACATCCTTTTACTATCCATTCAGGAGCAGCGATATAACCGATTCTCCATCCTGTCATTGCATAAGCTTTTGATACACCGTTTACGATGATAGAGCGTTCTTTCATACCTTCTATCTTAGCTATGCTAGCATGCTTGCCAATATAGTTGATGTGCTCGTATATCTCATCTGCCATCACGTAAACATCTTCATGCTTCTTGATTACTTCTGCAAGACCAGCTAGCTCTTCATGTGAATAAACGCTGCCGGTTGGATTGCTTGGTGAACAAAGAATAAGCATCTTAGTCTTTGGTGTTATTGCTGCTTCAAGCTGTGCTGGTGTCATTTTAAAGTCCTGCTCAAATCCTGCACTTACAAATACTGGATTTCCACCGGCAAGTTTCACCATCTGTGGATAACTTACCCAATATGGAGCAGGAATAATAACTTCATCACCATCATTAATCAGCGCCATCAAAGTATTGCATACACTTTGTTTTGCACCGTTACTAACCAGAATTTCATTAATACTATAGTCTAGTCCGTTCTCGTTTTTCAGTTTGGCAGCTATGGCTTTACGTAAGTCGGCGTAGCCTGGCACTGGAGAGTACTTTGAATAGTTCTCGTCGATTGCTTTTTTGGCCGCATCTTTTATGTGATCCGGTGTGTTGAAGTCTGGTTCACCGACACTCATATTAATGACGTCGATACCCTGAGCTTTCATTTCATTACTTTTCTGCGACATAGCAAGTGTAGCTGATGGCGCAAGACGATTTAAACGGTCTGATAACTGTCCCATAATAATTCTTCTTCTGGTTACTTGTTTTAA
>JAGPJJ010000055.1:0-3926 GCA_018054505.1 Prevotella sp. | reverse complement strand
CGTCGATACCCTGAGCTTTCATTTCATTACTTTTCTGCGACATAGCAAGTGTAGCTGATGGCGCAAGACGATTTAAACGGTCTGATAACTGTCCCATAATAATTCTTCTTCTGGTTACTTGTTTTAAATATCTACTTTATGCAAAAGTAATCATTTTATTTTTTATGGCGAAGAAACAGTGACATAATTTGCGTTATTTATCACTCATTAGATAACAAATGTTATTATAAGTGTAATTTATGTCCCATTCTGTCACGTTTAGTTTTCAAATACCTCTCATCATATTTATTTGGCTTAATCTCAATAGGTACATTCTCAATGATTTCCAATCCATAAGCTTCAAGACCAACTCGCTTGGTTGGATTGTTTGTCATCAGTCTCATCTTATGTACTCCCAAATGTCTCAGCATCTGAGCTCCGCATCCATAGTCTCTTTCGTCAGGTTTGAATCCTAGATGTATGTTTGCGTCTACAGTATCATAGCCTTGCTCTTGTAGTTTGTAAGCGGCAATTTTGTTCATAAGTCCGATACCACGGCCTTCCTGCTGCATGTATATCACAACACCTTTGCCTTCTTTTTCAATCATTTCCATTGACTTGTGAAGTTGTTCTCCACAGTCGCAACGTTGGCTGCCAAGGATGTCACCGGTAGCGCAAGAAGAATGCACTCTTACCAAAATTGGTTCACCTTCTTCCCATTCGCCTTTTATAATAGCCATGTGCTCCAATCCGTTACTAGTCTGACGGAAAGGGATAAGGTGGAAATGTCCGTATTGAGTTGGCATTTCAACTTCTTCACCTACTTCGATAGTTGATTCTGTTTTTAATCTATATGCAATAAGATCTTTGATCGTAATTATTTTCAAATCCCATTCTTTTGCCTTTTCTATCAATTCAGGCATACGTGCCATCGTTCCGTCTTCACTCATGATTTCCATCAGTGCACCAGCAGGATATAATCCAGAAATTTTACATAAGTCAACGGCTGCTTCTGTGTGTCCGCATCTGCGTAGCACACCGTTTTCCTGTGCGTATAATGGATTGATATGTCCTGGACGTCCGAATGTCTGTGGGGTAGAGGTTGGGTCTGCAAGTGCCTTTATTGTTTCAGCACGGTCGCTAGCAGAAACTCCCGTTGTGCATCCTTCCAACTTGTCTATAGTAATTGTGAAAGGAGTACCTAGCATTGATGTATTTTCTTCTACCTGGTGTGGCAAGTCTAGCTCGTCGGCTCTAGATAGTGTGATTGGTGCACAAAGTACGCCGCGGGCGTGCTTAAGCATAAAGTTCACCTTCTCAGCTGTTATTTTCTCTGCTGCGATAATCAAGTCTCCTTCATTTTCGCGGTCCTCATCGTCAACAACAATGACAAACTTGCCTTCTTTGAAATCTTTTATGGCATCTTCGATGCTGCTTAATTTGAATTCTCCCATAGTTATCTTGTTTTAATGATAGGTCTTTCGACTTTATTATACCTTGTTATATATGTATATTATATAATCTATTTATTTATTGTTTGCATCCCTGATATTCTTCTTATGATGTTATCGTTGGTCTGCTTTATTGTTTTCAGATCATGCAATAGTCTCAATCTGAACATTAACATTCTGAAGTAGAAAAACACTCCTAGTGGTACTAACACCGCTGATGTAATATTCATCCATTTGCGTTCGAACGGACGCGTATGAGCTTTAACCGAAACCACAGGGTAACTGTTCAATTCACTAAGAATGTAGTTGTCTCTTGTGTTCGATAAGTCATTTATCACGTCTTCCAACTCCTGACTGATTCTTTCTATCTCGTGGTCTGGAGTATATTTAAAGAAAATCTTTATCGGGTTAGGCATACCAACAAGTCTCTGTGATTTTGAATACTTATAAATATCCTTACTGATCGCTTGCAGGCGTGTAGCGTCTTGAGTATAGTTTGGATCCTCAATCACAACTTCCTTTCCGAATATGTGTCGCTTAATTCTCAATCCCAATATTTTAATTACGATATCTTTATAAACGTCTATATTGAAGACTACAGAGTCTTTGTTTGCTTTATATGTCACGAATACCGCAATAGGGGTAAGTATAGCGGGTGCAAGTCCCTTTCCAAACCATATTGACCACATACCACCGCGTGCCATTCGATAACCAGAGTTGTCAAGAATATAATAGATGATAAATACCAATACAGAGATAATCACCGGTATTCCCAATCCTCCTTTCCTTATGATTGCGCCAAGCGGTGCACCGATGAAGAAAAATATCAGACATGATAGTGCTACAGTAAATTTGCTAATGGCCTCTATCTTGTGCTCATTTATAATTTTGTCGCCGTCATTGGTTATCATACTTTTGAAGTCCAGGTCGTTTACGGCAGCTTGTGTTCGCGATAAAGCGTCGTTCACAACTTGACTCTTTTGGCTTGGCGACAGATGACTATATGTTGAGTCTATATTGAAGTTGTTTGCCATGCCTGCCTTGATAGCAGCTAAAGAGTCTCGTTTATTTATCTTCGGCGTAAAATACATACCCATCTTCTCGTCCCTGTAATAGGCATGTCCTATGCTGTCGTAAGCAATGTTGAGCGAGTCGATGTCGTGAAATATTTTCTTGAGGCTTTTTCCCCTTGCGTTGTTTGACAAACTGGTTGCGTCAGCCATATTAAAATCGCCGTCAAAATCAAGTATAATTTTTTTTGCTGTGAACGTCTCCCTGCGATATGGCACAGCGGCACTGTTGCCAAATGCGTCATTCTGCATATTTTCAAACCATTCTCCACTCCATAAGTGTAATATCAAGTGTTTCTTTTCTGCGGTAGCCTGAAGCATAGCTGAGTCTGCAAGAATGATGGCTTGATCTTCATAACTTCCTGTCATACGGTATATCATCACACCGTAAAGCATACCCGTCTTTATGTCTTTCTTCTGAACATACAAGTTGCTGTTTGGTATTCCGTCATAGAATACACCTTGAGGTATTTCCAGTTCAGGACTCTTTTGTTTCATAGATAGCAGAAGCTGTCCTAATTTAGTATTAGCTTCAGGTCCGATATTATTTTGGAAGAAGAAAGATATGCCGCTGATTACAACGACTAGGACAATGAGTGATCTGAAAGATTGAAGAAGTGATATTCCTGCGGCCTTTATTGCTGTAAGCTCACAACTTTCACCTAAGTTACCGAAAGTAATCAATGAGGACAGTAGGATGGCTAGAGGCATTGCCTGTGGGACAAGCATCAGTCCCATATACCAGAAGAACTGTGCCAATATCTCCATCGACAGTCCTTTACCGATAAGTTCATCAATATATCTCCAGAGAAATTGCATCATAAGCACGAATTGGCAGATGAAGAAAGTTCCTATGAAAAGCAAACCGAATTGCTTTGAGATAAATATATCTAATTTCTTTATTCGAAACATTTTATACGTATAACTTCACGCACGTGTGCGTAATTTAGTTTGCAAAATTAGTATAAAAATATTAGAAATCTCCCATTTTTCATCTTTTTTATCAAATAACCCATGTCGATGCTTTTCTTTCTTTTTGCGAAAAATAAAAAAATATCTGATGTATTTCATAAGAAATATACGTGTGGTATTTCATAAAAAAAGCATTTATATTATTTCTTTTACCATACTTCCTGTCATTAGTTTTAGTAACCTCTATGTGTGTGTCTTATAAGCTTATGAAACTTTATGTGTAAAACAATTTCGTTTTGTTGTCATTTGTCTTTATATGCTTTTTTCTCATAGAGTTGACTCATGTAATTAAACGGCCTTTCTCGCGGAAATGTCTTGCAAGCAAGAGCAAAGCCAAGCAAGCTTGAGCTCTGCCGAGCGCAGCTAGACATTCAAAGAATTTAAATATCTTGCAAGTGAGAGCAGAGTTAAGTTTACTTGAACTATGCCGAGCGCAGCCGATATTCATGGAATA
>JAGPJJ010000210.1 GCA_018054505.1 Prevotella sp. | reverse complement strand
TATATCAAAAGTTCTAGAGAAAGAAGTACAAGATGTTCGAATAGAAAAAGAGATGTTTATTTCTCAGGTAGAAAACACCGAATCTCCACTAGTCGAACTTGGAAATAAATTGAATAGTACAACCTATACAGAGGTGATAAGCTTATATTCAAAATCCAATATAACACGCCATAAGTTATTTAAGAAAATAGATTCTTTCAAAAAATCTGAATTTAAAGTGGATGACATTAAAGAAGTTTTAGATACAAACTACAAACGATTAAAACCTTTACTTACTGACACATCTGTTATGTCTAAATCACCTCCTGACATTGAAGTTAAAAGAGGTAAAATCACATATAGTCCAGAAAGAATCGTTGAAATTCAAGAGAATTTACAAACAATTCAAGACGAGTTTTTCAAACTCAAAATAATAATAAATAGAGCTTAAAAAATCTTTTAATTACATATTCGATTTATATACTAATATCAACTGTTCAATAACACGATTTAACTTTTGGAGATACAAACAAAAACTTCTACTCATTATAGAATTAGATAACTGAACCTATGTATAATAGATTCCGTTATCTAATTTTTAGTCTACTCCATTGATTCCCGAATAATACGCAAAGTTTCTTTCTTATACTCCTTGCGGTCATATTCAAATCCTCTACACATCCAACAACTACAGGGAGTACCTGTAGTTTTCATTTGTCTTTTGCCAACTCAAACCAATGAGGATGTTCATAATAGTTTCCATCCTCACGGATAACACAATGCCCATAAGCGGCATATAGAATCATACGAGCCTTAAACACACGAGCCATTTGTTGGCATCTCCACAATTTGTTTCTTTTGTCCATCGTCTTTTTCTATTAAAATTAGGATGAACAATGATGTTATTGGGGTGAGATTTAATATATCCATAGCATTGTGTATTTTTACCATTTTATAGCTTTTGTGAAAGCCTCGCAAGCCGTTCCTTCAACAATTCGCCATACTTTTCTTTTAATTCATCACTTAGGAAAGAGCTTTGAATGACAGTCTCAAACTTGGGCAATAGTTTGATATACTTATTTATCAGCCGTTCTACAATCACATTCTCTATACCCAACGTAGCTGCTGACCTGATAAAATCTTCTCTTTGAAGCTTTTTCTTCCGACCATTCAAGGTTAATGCCAACTCTTCGTCATCTTTAGGATTGATGATAGCCGCATTTAACAAATCGTAAGCAGGGGTCAAACGTATCATATCTGCCACCTCATACAAAGAGAAGTTTTTCAAGTGCATGTCGTTATTTCCTGTCAACCAAGAGAAAAGCACCAACTCAAAGAAATTGGTAACATCCATTTTAGGTAAAGACGAGTATTTTAAAACAGCCTTGCCGATACGTTCATAGCTACTCTTGTATTTATGCTCTGTTTGCCTTTCGGTCAGTTGACACATATCTTCCATCGCAATCTTCTCTCCGGCAGAAGTCCTGTCAATTCGACGGGTAAGATAGCATAGCGTATCATCTGCCATCCGCATCAGCGTATGAGGAACTACCTCAATACGAGCCACCTCTGCAAGGTGCATGGTTAAGTCCTCGACCTCAGGCATCATTTCATATTGCGAGGTCTGAGGCTTACAGATATAACCGCCCCATAGCCCGACAATAGTCAATCGTTTGCTTCCCTCATGCTCATTCAAATGCAAGGATAATTTCGGCTGAACACCAGTCAAAGATGTTTGGTCTTGGATGATTTGCAGAGCAAGCTGATCAAGTTGCTCTGTCGTATAATCAAGAACTGGTAATGTTGTTGTTCCGAAGAACTTCTTTATGCAAGCCGTATGCATATCCTTTTCCCCTTTTAAGAGCGGACGATAACAATATAAGCAATTACACATGGCTTCCCTCCTTTTCTTCCAAAGGAATAACACTTACTGCTCCGATACAATCTTTGCAGCATGTCAGCAACAACGCCATCCGGTCAAGAATACTGATGTCTGTATTCCGCAATGCAACATCCAACAACCATCCTTCAGGAATCAGACCGTCGAAAAATGGGAATAGCACAGGACTTGTATATGCTTCCTCCTGCAAAGGCAATGTCATGCTAACCGCCTTTGCCTTTTCAAGAGAAAGATATTCCGGCAAATAGCAGAACTCATATCCTGCATCGTTTTCTGTCAGAATCCCCGCCAATTGGTCTTTGTAAAATATATGGGCTTGTCTCATTGATTATCAATTTTAGAAGTTGCTACCATTTCATAATTGAAAAAGTCAAGGAGCTGATTCACTTTATCAAGACGCAGCGTTTCCTTTCCCTGTTCGAGGTCTCGCACAAAGCGCAATCCTACCCCCGACTTCAACGAAAGTTCTTCTTGCGTCAGGTTATACTGCTTTCGCAACAGCTTGACCGTAGTAGAGAGATTATTCATAAGCATTTAATTTTATACCTTTTCGGGTACAAAGTTAATATAAATATCTCACATTATACCACAAGGGGTATAATTTATTTCATTGTCAGCATTATTATATCAGATAAGGTATAATATAGTAAGATTCAAAACTACAAATTAAAGTACACAAGCACTACTCTACACTTTTTCAAGCGAATAATTCAGTTTCGCTACACTTTTTCCAACGAATCAAATATTTCATTGCACCAGACTAATAAAAATTCCACCGCAAACCACAGAAATTCCAAGAAAACCACTACCTTTGTATTCAACAAGCGTTCTGTAACATACCTGCGGAAATGCCCTATCATTCAACACCTTGTATCTGATAGTGGACATTCCATAAAAGAGCTGAAAAGAAGCGGTACAACACGTATATGCAAAGCAATGAAATACAACGGTTTGCATTTGTCCCTACATTCTGTGTATTTGTCAAAACAGAGGTTGTACCGATTAAAATGAATGGTCACTGATAATCAGTGATGTAAATATGCTGCATCGG
>JAGPJJ010000054.1 GCA_018054505.1 Prevotella sp. | reverse complement strand
ATTTTTATATCCTTTTTATTATGCATCCTTGCGGTCATCAACATTGTCACCTTGTGTTGGTGCCATTGTCTCTTCAAAGTTTGTTATACCAGCCTCAACAAGTATATTATACCATTGAATAAGCTTCTTTATATCACTGTCGTGAACACGATCTTGATCAAAGTTAGGCAATACTTCTGAGAAATAATCACGAAGCTCTTTACTACTTGATTTCTTATAATTCAAAGATGACTTATTACCAGCTTCTTTCTTGCTCAAGTTATCGAGCACATTCCACAATGGCACATCTTCTGCATCAGTATACATTGCTATATCACCAAGACTTGTTACACGGTCAGTAGCAAATGCAGGGATACGTTTATGACTATCGTCCAAAGTTTCAACTATAAGATTCATTTTACCACGAGAAACCAGTCTGTAAAGTCCTGGCTTTCCTGAGATTGAAAGAATTGTTTCCATTTTTGTTTAATGATTTATTGTTATAAATTATTTAATTATTGATAATATTCTGTCTATTTGTTCCTCAATATTTGATATGCCATCATTTACTATTTCAAAATCAGACATTCTCAATACTTTTTCGTTAGGCAACTGTTTGTTTATCCATTCCAAAGCCATTTCACGTGAAATATGATCACGCTGCATTATTCTTGAAACGCGAACTTCATTTGGAGCTGTAACACAAATTATCTTGTCAAAAGATATTCTCTTATCAAATCCACTGTCAAAGAGAATGGCACTTTCCAACCAATCATAACCACTGTTCATGAAGTCTTCTGCAACAGCTGGATGAATGATATTATTTACTGCAATTCTATTTGCATCGCTTTTCAATATAAATTGAGCTAATTCTTGCTTGTTAAAAATACCATCAACAAACACGTTCTTACCTAAAAGAACATTTATTTTTGCTTGAAGACTTTCACTTTGGGCAATAAGCCTTTTAGCCGCAGCATCACAATCATATACATGTATGCCACGAACATTTAAAAGAGAACAAACATAACTCTTTCCCACACCTATGCCACCTGTTATGGCTATTTTACGACTATCCTTCACGATATATTAACTACCTATTGCTGTTCTATAAGATAATCAACTTGCTTCATCTCCAATCGTGCCATCGTAACATCACGCGATTGACGCCGTAATCTTAAAATACACTTATCTGACGGATTAGCCAAGATATCATTATAATCAACAACTACCATAAACTGTTCAGGTTTGACATTTCTAAACAAACTTGAGCCAACGGTAAACTTCACATTAACTTTCGAAGGAAATGTACGCAACACTTTACCTTCAGGCATATTAATGGCTACAATTGGAACCTCAACACTCTCCTCTGTTAGTATGTCTACGTAAAATCCAATCTTCACAATAGAAGGAACCATCTTAACACCATTGATTGGACGAAGTGGAACCCGTCGCATCACAGTGTCTTCAACATTATTTAGATGTAATACGTCTGTATATACATACTTAATACTATCCAGCAACGTTTTATTTGCGAAAATGGTTACGCTAGAAGGCCAGAATTTAATACGCGAGATATAGTAGCTCTTACCTGGTTTCACATCACCAGCAAGGCGAATTGGTACACGCTTCGATTGCCCATAATTAAAGAAGAATGGCAATGAATGCGACTTTATTGAAGTTATCTTTGTTGATCCAGAAAGCCTCTGTGATATCATTTTCTGCAAATCAGAAAAAGGCACTTCACCTTTACCGGTATCCTCATCAGCATATGTATCAAAATCTACAGAAATCGGTGTGATCCTATTGGTATATAAATATGTAACGAGCGTAAATCCTTTATCACGAACCGTTACATATACGGTGTCTGCACAAGATTGAGTAACAACAACATTGTTTGGTACATCATCAAGCTTGACAGGTATAGCTAGTTCTTCCTCGTAAGTTTCATTCAATGCCATAAGAAGCCAGAAAGTTCCACTCAGACCGAGAAAAAACAAAAAAATCAGAAACTCCCTATTCACTGAAGAAAAGAGGAAGTTTCTGACAAGTTTATATATTTTTACTATATTATGCATTATGCATCGGAGCTGATGCGTTAGCAAATACATAACTTCTGTTTACTGTAATAACAACACCTTTTGCTATTTCTACATCAACAGACTCATCCTCCAAATTGATACGCTTAACAGTTCCATAGATACCACCACCAGTGATAACTTTAGAGCCCTCTTGAAGAGAATTCTGGAACTTACGTATTTCTTTTTGTTTCTTCTGCTGAGGACGAACCATAAACAACCAGAAGATAACAAGAACAGCGACCATCATGATAATCATGCCCATACCGCCACCCTGTCCAGCTGCCTGAGCAGCCAATAGCATTGTATTCATAATCAATAAATTCTTTTAGTTAATATATTATTTACTTTCTTTATTTTTCAAAGTTTTCATCATCATGCCATTATCAACAAAGAAATGGGCAATAGAATCCAACATACCATTTATGTATCCACCACTACGTGATGTACTATACAATTTGGCTAAATCTACAAATTCGTTTATTGTAACGCTTGCTGGGATATTTGGGAATGTAAGCATCTCTGCAATAGCGATCTGCATGATTACAATATCCATATAAGCAAGTCTACTAAAATCCCAGTTACGGCTAGCATCACTCAAATAATGTTGATATTGGTCAGCATTAAGAATTGTTGCGCGGAACAATTTACGTGCGAAATCCTTATCTTCCTCATCATCATATTCAGGAAGCAGCTCCTGCTTATTTTTATTATCAGCTTCAAAACGCTTAATTGTCTTCAACACGAATGTATCAACAACTTCCTTATCATCATTCCAATATAAACTTTTTTCTTCCAACAAAGAATCCAAGTCTGAATTATTCAGTATAAACAATTTATAAAGTTTACGCCACAATTCTCTGTCAGTTTCATAATCAGTTTCACCAGCATTCATATAATCTTTATAATCTTCACTGCTTTCTATCTGATTACATATTTTACGTACAAATTCTATATCATCTGCCCAAGTCAATTTCTGACTTTCAACAAATTCATTCAACATTTTGTTTTCTTCCAGTTGAACAGCAAATTTGTTATACACAAATTTTTGAGATGGCACCTCTGTACCTTCTCGTTGAGCACGTTGTGTAGCTATTTCAATTCTGTGACGCTCCTCTCTAGTAATATCAACTATCAGCAAAAGCAGATAATTGTATAAATCATAAGCCTTTGAAAGACTAAAGAAGAGTTCCTTCTCTGCCGTATCAATATTCTTATTACCATTTTGATAGTATGCGTAGGTTAACTGAACTACCTTAATTCTTATAAGTTCGCGATTGATCATTCTCTTAATTTGTTGTTTTCCTATATACAATAATATTTTTTATGGTGCAAAAATATAGCTTTTCAACTGAATATGCAAGAAAAACAGAGGATATTTCGATAAAAATAGTAATAAATTTGCACGATAAACAAAAAAGGCGTAACTTTGCAGCGCTTTTTCCGGGAGGTAATCCCGTGTGATGGCGAATTAATTAATAACATTTAATTTAGAGTAACACAATTATGAAAGAGATTAATGTGACAGGTCAGAAGCGTGCAGACCTTGGTAAGAAAGCTTCTAAAGAACTTCGTAAGCAGGGTTTGATTCCTTGTAACATCTATGGTGAGAAGAAAGGCGCAAACGGTGCTCCTGAGGCTTTTGCTTTTGCAGCTCCATTCAGCGAACTTCGCAAAATTATTTACACTCCTCACATCTACGTTATCGATCTTAACATTGAAGGCGAGCATCACACAGCTATTTTGAAGGAAATTCAGTTCCACCCAGTAACAGACGCTCCTCTTCACGTTGATTTCTTCGAGGTTAACGATCAGAAGCCTATCACAATGGGTGTTCCTGTTAAGCTTGTTGGTCTTGCACAGGGTGTTCGCGATGGTGGTCGTATGAACCTTACAATACGTAAGATTAATGTAACAGCTCCTTATCAGCAGATTCCAGAGCATCTTGATGTTGATGTAACAGCATTGAAGATCGGTAAGAGCATCAAGGTTGGTGAGCTTTCATTTGAAGGTCTTGAGATTGCAACTAGCAAGGACGTTATCGTATGCTCTATCAAGATGACACGTCAGGCACAGCAGGCTGCAGATAGCGCTACAGATGATGCTGCAGCAGCAGAATAATTAAATATGGACAAATATTTAATTTGTGGTCTGGGAAACCCTGGTGATGAATATCAGGGTACTCGACACAATACAGGATTTATGATATTGGACGCTTTTGCAAAAGCGTCCAATATTTGTTTTGAAGACAAACGCTATGGTTTTGTAGCAGAGACAAATATAAAAGGTAAAAAGATTATATTGTTGAAGCCTACTACATTTATGAACCTTAGTGGAAATGCTGTCAGATATTGGTTGAATAAAGAGAATATTGACCAAAGCAGACTCCTTGTCATTAGTGATGATATTGCTTTACAATTAGGTGCTTTTAGATTAAAGAGCAGCGGAAGTAATGGTGGACACAATGGACTTGGAAATATCCAACAGCTTATTGGTCAGAACTATGCAAGACTTAGAATGGGCATCGGAAATGAATATCCAAAAGGCGGCCAGATTGACTGGGTACTTGGGCGATATAGTGAAGATGACATGAAGGTGTTGCAGCCAAGTATCGATACTGCATGCGAAATTATAAAGAGTTTTGCTCTTGCAGGTATTGACATCACTATGAATCAGTTTAACAAACTAGGTAAGAAATAATTTTATATGGCAGAAGTAGCGAGAATTGACAAATGGCTTTGGGCAACAAGAGTTTTCAAAACACGTTCTCTTGCTGCCGACGCCTGTAAAAATGGACGTGTGACTATCAATGGGATTAATGTCAAACCTAGTCACACCATAAAAGTTGGAGAAACTATAAGTGTTAAGAAATCTCCAATAACCTATTCTTTCAAAGTGCTGAAATGCATTGAACAGAGAGTTGGCGCAAAGCTATTACCTGAAATATATGAAAACGTTACTGACTCCAAACAATATGAATTATTGGAAATGAGCAGAATCAGCGGTTTCATCGATAGATCACGTGGCACAGGCAGACCAACAAAGAAGGACCGGCGAGCAATTGATTCTTTCGTTGATCCCGTTATGTTCGGATTTCAAGATGATGATGATGATGAATAAACGATTTGGATAACTATCAAGATGATAAGATGATGAAACATTTAGCTATCTTCGCTTCTGGCAATGGAACTAACTGTGAAAATATTATTAATTACTTCGCAGACTCAGACATTGCTGATATTAGACTTGTTCTTTCTAATAAGTCTACAGCCCCAGTAGTTGAAAATTCACAAAGACTAGGCATAAAGACTATCGTGGTTTCTAAACAAGAATTCAACGATGAGAATATACTTATGCCAATTCTAACCGATAACGAGATTGACTTCATCGTCCTTTCAGGCTTTCTACTTTTCATTCCAGATTTTCTAATAAATAATTACCATAACCGAATCATTAATATTCATCCATCACTCCTACCAAAATTCGGAGGCCCAGGTATGTATGGCATACACGTCCACGAGGCTGTAAAAGCCGCTGGAGAAAAAGAAACAGGCATGACTGTACATTGGGTAAATAAAGAAATTGATGGTGGCGAAATCATATTTCAACATTCAACACCATTAACAGAAAAAGACACTGTTGCTGATATCGCAGAAAAAGAACATAAACTTGAAATTGAACATTTTCCCAGCGACATTGAAAAAATACTCGTGATGTGCTAAATTATGAAAAAAAGAAAACTTTTTGCAATCTAGAGTTTGCAAATATAGAAATAAGTATTATCTTTGCATTGGATTATATAAAACAAACTTATTAAATATATGGAAGCTTTCTTTAGCACACACGCTTACCTAGTTGAGCATACAGATGCACCAGTACGTCGAACCCTGATGGACGAGATTGATTGGAACGATCGTATGATTGGCATTAAGGGTACACGAGGAGTTGGAAAAAGCACATTCCTTCTGCAATATGCTAAAGAGAAGTTTGGTCCCGATGATCGCCGTTGCTTATATATCAATATGAACAACTTCTATTTTCAGGGAAAAGGTATTGCTGAGTTTGCTCATGATTTTGCTGCACAAGGTGGAAAAGTATTACTTATTGACCAAGTTTTTAAGCAGCCAGACTGGAGTAAGGAATTACGTAAGTGTTACGACAACTTTCCTAACTTAAAAATAGTCTTCACAGGAAGTAGCGTTATGCGGCTGAAAGAAGAAAATCCTGAATTAAACGGTATTGTAAAAAGTTATAATTTAAGAGGATTTTCATTCCGTGAATTTTTAAATTTACAAACAGGAAACAATTTCCGCCCATACACACTAGACGAAATCCTTCAAAACCACGAACACATTATAAAGGATATCCTTCCAAAAGTCAGTCCTTTAAAATACTTTCATGATTATATTCATCATGGTTTCTATCCATTCTTTCTTGAAAACCGCAATTTTTCAGAGAACTTGCTCAAGACAATGAACATGATGACCGAAGTTGATATTCTGCTAATTAAGCAAATTGACTTAAAGTATCTCACAAAAATTAAAAAACTATTTTACTTACTAGCTGTTGAAGGTCCAAAAGCCCCAAACATAAGTAATCTAGCACACGAAATAGAGACAAGCCGCGCCACAGTTATGAATTATATAAAATACCTAGCTGATGCACGCTTGATCAACATGATATACCCCGTTGGACAAGAATTTCCTAAAAAGCCTAGTAAGGTTATGATGCATAATACAAATCTGATGTATGCCATCTATCCTATACAAAACAATGACCAAGATGTCATGGAGACTTTCTTTGTTAATTCATTGTGGAAAGACCATAAAGTAAACCAAGCATCTAAAGATCATTTCTTCATGGTTGACGGTAATATCAAATTCAAGATTTCAGATGCTCAAAGCGAGCATAAACAAAGATGCAATCCAGACACCATATATGCAAGATACAATACAGAAGTGGGAAAAGAAAACAGAATACCACTATGGTTGCTTGGATTCATATATTAAAGTTCTATATAGAAAGCAAATTAAAAACTAGATATAGAAAACATTAATTAATAATTTTATCAATAAATAAAATGGCTAAAGAAAAAAAATTTATCACATGTGATGGTAACACAGCTGCGGCTAATGTAAGCTATATGTTTACCGAAGTAGCTGCCATCTACCCTATCACTCCGTCTTCTCCAATGGCGGAGCATGTAGATGAATGGGCTGCCAAAGGTCGCAAGAACCTTTTTGGTCAGACTGTTTCAGTTCAAGAAATGGAGTCTGAGGGTGGTGCTGCTGGTGCAGTTCACGGTTCTCTTCAGGCTGGTGCACTGACCACTACGTTTACAGCATCTCAGGGTCTTCTTCTGATGATTCCTAATATGTATAAGATTGCAGGTGAGCTTCTGCCTTGTGTATTCGACGTTTCTGCTCGTACATTGGCATCACACTCTCTTTGTATTTTTGGTGACCATCAAGATGTTATGGCATGTCGTCAGACAGGTTTCGCAATGTTCTGTTCAGGTTCTGTTCAGGAGGTTATGGACCTTACAGCTGTTCCACATCTTGCAACATTAAAGACAAGTATTCCTTTCATCAACTTCTTCGACGGTTTCCGTACATCTCATGAATATCATAAGATTGAAGAGATTGACCAGGAAGCAATCAAGTCTCTTGTTGATCCAGCTGACATCAAGCGTTTCCGTGATCGTGCTTTGTCTCCAGAGCGCCCTGTTACACGCGGTACTGCTGAGAATCCTGAGACATTCTTCACACACCGTGAGGCTAGCAACGAATACTATGATAAAGTTCCTGCTGTTGTTGAGGATTACCTTGGTAAGATCTCTTCTATCACAGGTCGTGAATATCACTTGTTCAACTACTATGGTGCAAAGGATGCTGAGAACGTTATCGTATTGATGGGTTCTGCTACAGAAGCTGCACGCGAGGCTATCGACTATCTTGTTAAGCAAGGTAAGAAGGTTGGTATGGTTGCAGTTCATTTGTATCGCCCATTCTCTGTTGACTTCCTTAAGAAGACTCTTCCTGCTACAGTTAAGCGCATTGCTGTTCTTGACCGTACTAAGGAGCCAGGAGCTGAAGGTGAGCCATTGTATCTTGACGTTAAGAGCGCACTTTACAATGACGAGCGTAAGCCTCTTATCGTTGGTGGTCGTTACGGTCTTGGTTCTAGTGATACTACACCAGCTAAGATTGTTGCAGTATTCAAGAATCTTGAATTGCCAGAGCCAAAGAATCATTTCACTGTAGGTATCGTTGATGATGTCACATTCACTTCTCTTGCAGAAGAGGAAGAAATTCCAATGGGTGGTGATTCATTGTTCGAGGCTAAGTTCTACGGACTTGGTGCTGATGGTACTGTAGGTGCAAACAAGAACTCTGTTCAGATTATTGGTAACAACACTAATAAATACTGTCAGGCATATTTCAGCTACGACTCTAAGAAGTCTGGTGGTTTCACATGTTCTCACCTTCGTTTCGGTGATGATCCAATCCACTCTACTTATCAGGTAAACACTCCTAACTTCGTAGCATGTCACGTTCAGGCATATCTTCACATGTATGATGTAACTCGTGGTCTTCGCGACAACGGTACATTCTTGTTGAACACAATCTTCGACGGTGAGGAACTTGTAAACTTTATCCCTAATAAGGTTAAGGCTTACTTCGCAAAACACAACATCAAAGTATATTATATCAACGCAACAAAGATTGCTCAGGAGATTGGTCTTGGCAACCGTACTAACACAATCCTTCAGAGTGCATTCTTCCGCATTACAGAGGTTATTCCTTTGGATCTTGCTGTTGAGCAGATGAAGGAATTTATTGTTAAGTCTTACTCTAAGAAGGGCCAGGATGTTGTTGATAAGAACTTCGGTGCTGTTGAACATGGAAACGAATACAAGGAACTTACTGTTGATCCAGCTTGGGCTAACCTAGCAGACGAATCAGATAAGACTGATAATGCTCCAGCATTCATCAAAGAACTTGTTCGTCCTATCAACGGACAGAGCGGTGACCTTCTTAAGGTTTCTGACTTTGTTAAGCATGATACTGTTGACGGTACATGGCAGAATGGCTCATCTGCATTCGAAAAGCGTGGTGTAGAGGCTTTCGTTCCTGTTTGGAATTCTGATAACTGTATCCAGTGTAACAAGTGTGCATATTCTTGCCCTCACGCTGCTATACGTCCATTCGTTCTTGATGAGAATGAAGCTAAGGGCTTCGATGGAAATACTCTTGAAATCAAGGCTCCTAAGTCACTTGTTGGTATGCAATTCCGTATTGAGGTTTCTGTTCTTGACTGTCTTGGATGTAGTAACTGTGCCGATGTTTGTCCTGGAAAGAAGGGCGAAAAGGCTTTGACTATGGTTCCATTCAACATTGATAAACCAGAAATGATCAAGGAAGCTGAGAACTGGGAATACCTTGTTAAGAATGTTACATCTAAGCAGCATCTTGTTGATATCAAGCAGAGTGCTAAGAACTCACAGTTCGCTCAGCCTTTGTTCGAATTCTCTGGTGCTTGCTCTGGTTGTGGTGAGACTCCTTATGTTAAGTTGGTTTCTCAGCTCTACGGTGACCGTGAGATGATTGCTAACGCTACAGGTTGCTCATCTATCTACTCTGCTTCTATTCCATCTACTCCATACACTACTAATGCTGAAGGTCAAGGTCCTGCATTCGACAACTCATTGTTCGAGGACTTCTGCGAATTTGGTCTTGGTATGACTTTGGGTAACAAGAAGATGAAAGAGCGCATTGTTAAGTTACTTAACGACGCTATCGAAAATGGAGCTACAGAAGAGTTCAAGGCTGCTGCTGAAAAGTGGATTGAAGCTAAGGATGATGCTGATGGTTCTAAGGCTGCTGCAGCAGAACTTAAGCCTCTTATTGCTAAGGGTGCTGAAGCTGGTTGCGAGATCTGCACAGAATTGAAGACTCTTGATCATTATTTGGTTAAGCGTTCACAGTGGATTATCGGTGGTGACGGTGCTTCTTATGATATCGGTTACGGTGGTCTTGACCACGTTCTCGCTTCTGGTGAAGATGTAAACATCCTTGTTCTTGATACAGAGGTTTACTCTAATACTGGTGGTCAGAGTTCTAAGTCTACTCCACTAGGTGCTATCGCACAGTTTGCTGCTCAGGGTAAGCGTATTTGCAAGAAAGACCTTGGTCTTATGCAGACAACATACGGTTACGTATATGTAGCTCAGATTGCTATGGGTGCAGACAATGCTCAGACATTGAAGGCTATCCGTGAAGCTGAAGCTTATCCAGGCCCATCATTGATCATTGCTTACTCTCCATGTATCAATCACGGTTTGAAACGTGGTGGTATGGGTCGTTCACAGCGTGAGCAAGAGCTTGCTGTTGAATGCGGTTACTGGCACTTGTGGCGCTTTAACCCACAATTGGCTGATGAAGGAAAGAATCCATTCGTCTTGGATAGTAAAGAACCTAACTGGGCTAACTTCCGCGACTTCCTTCTTGGTGAGGTTCGCTATATGAGTGTTCAGAAGGCTTATCCTAACGAGGCTGAAGAATTGTTTACTCAGGCTGAGAAGATGGCAAAACGTCGTTATCAGAGCTATGTAAGAAAGAGCAAAGAAGATTGGAGCGAGACTATTGACTAAAAAATAGTTTTAAACTAAAT
>JAGPJJ010000053.1 GCA_018054505.1 Prevotella sp. | reverse complement strand
CCATCTTTTACATAAAGCAACTGATACTCGTGCAAAGTTCTACCTTTGGCAACATTGAAGTAGAAGCCATCAGCATGACCATGAGTAGGATAATCCTCACCAGGAAGATTTTCCTCATAACCTACAGTATCGACATTCAGTCCCCACTGCAAATCTTTGGTATCAGTTACCAGATACTTAAACTTTTTCATGTTACCAAATTGTATTGTGCAAAGTTATTAAAAAACGTGGTAATGACAAAAATTATGGGTTTAAAATCAAAAAATCAAGTCTGTCACATCACCGATTTACTATCTTTGCCAACGTAATAAATACTAACCTACAAACAATGGAAAATCTAAAACACTTCTTTGCCGTTGATCTCGGAGCTACTAGCGGACGTACAATCGTTGGCTATCTGAATGATGGAAAAGTGAAAATGGACGAACTTACACGTTTCGACAATAATCTTATTTCAACAGGCGGACATGTTTATTGGGATATATTCGCCCTGTATAACGAGATAATAAAGAGTTTGAAAATCGTAGCTGAGCGCAATATAAAGATAGAGAGCATCGGTATTGATACTTGGGGATGTGACTTTGTATGCACAGGTAAAGACGGAAACATTCTTCGCAATCCACTAGCCTATCGTGATTCTCACACTATGAACACGATGGATGAATACTTTGCTGAGCAGATGTCTAAAAAAGATGTATATGGAATTACTGGAATACAATTGATGAACTTTAATTCTATATTCCAGCTATATGCAATGAAGAAGGCAAATAATGATGCTCTTGCAAATGCAGACAAGATTATGTTTATTCCAGATGCATTGAGTTATATGCTTACAGGAAAGGCTATATGCGAATATACTGTATGTTCGACATCACAACTGCTTGATCCTAAAGAAGGTGATATTTCAAAAGAACTACTTGACACCCTTGGATTAAAGCGTGATCAATTCGGAGAGATGACTGCTCCTGGAACTATAATAGGAAACCTAAGTGATGAAGTAAAGAATATCACAGGACTTGGAGACATACCAGTTGTTGCTGTAGCTGGACACGACACAGCAAGTGCTGTGGCCGCAGTTCCTGCAGAAGATGAGCATTTTGCTTATCTAAGTTCTGGCACATGGAGTCTTATGGGTATAGAGACTAAAGACGCAATCATCAATGAAGAAAGCTACGAACTGAACTTTACTAATGAAGGTGGTATCGAAGGGACTACAAGATTTCTGAAGAATATCTGTGGTATGTGGCTATATGAACGTTGCAGAAAAGAATGGCCAGAAGCCAAAGATATGGGACACGCAGAACTACTGAGTGAAGCCATGAAGGTAGAAGGATTCAGAAGTCTTATAAATCCAGACGACGCTGTATTCGCCAACCCAACATCTATGGTTGAAGCAATAAAGAAATATTGTGCTGATCACGATGAGCACGTGCCTGAAGGACACGCTGAGATATGCCGTTGTATATTCGATTCTCTTGCACTGAGATATAGACAAGTATTAGAATGGCTTAAAGACTTTGCCGATTTCGACATTAAGACTTTACATATAATAGGTGGAGGTTCACTGAACAAATATCTGAACCAATTCACAGCAAACTCATGTGATGTAACTGTGCTTGCAGGTCCACAGGAAGCAACTGCCATTGGTAACATCATGATGCAAGCTAAAGCAGCAGGATTAGTAAAGGATGTCTGGGATATGAGAAAACTTATTGCCGACTCTGTACAACTTAACAGATTTGAACCTAAAGACAAGGAAATCTGGGATGCAGCTTACGATAGATATTTAAAAATAACAAAATAATAAAACCTAAAATTATGAATTCAGAACTAATTGAAAAGAACTATCAAATTGCCAAAGAGCGCTATGCAGCACTTGGCATAGACACAGACAAGGCTCTTGAGACTTTGGAGAAGACTCCTATCTCACTTCATTGCTGGCAAGCTGACGACGTAGTAGGATTTGAGCGCAACGAGGCTCTTTCTGGTGGCATCCAGACTACAGGTAACTATCCTGGCCGCGCACGCAATATTGACGAACTACGTCAAGATATAAATAAGGTTACTTCATTTCTTGGCGGAACATTCCGCCTAAACCTTCACGAAACATACGGTGAATTCGGCGATAAATTCGTTGATCGTGATGAAGTTGAAGTAAAGCATTTCCAAGGATGGATTGACTGGGCTAAAGAAAACGGAATGAAACTTGATTTCAACTCAACAAGTTTCTCTCACCCAAAGAGCGGATACCTATCTCTTTCTAATCCAGACAAGAGCATACGTGATTTCTGGATTGAGCACACAAAGCGTTGTCGTCGCATTGCAGACGCAATGGGTAAGGCACAGAATGATCCTTGTATCATGAATATCTGGGTTCACGACGGTATGAAGGATATCACAGTTGAGCGTAATCGCTATCGTGAGATTCTTAAGAACAGTCTTGACGAGATTCTTGCAGAGAATTTGCCTGATATGAAACCATGTCTTGAAGCAAAACTTTTCGGTATCGGAATGGAAAGCTACACAGTAGGTTCTCACGACTTCTATGCAAGTTATTGCGCAAAGAACAACGTGATGTACACTCTTGACACTGGCCACTATGAGCAGACAGAGAATGTAAGCGATATGGCTGCATCATTGCTATTGTTTGTACCAGAGTTGATGCTTCACGTAAGCCGTCCAATCAGATGGGATAGCGACCACGTAACAATCATGAACGATCAGACTCTTGACTTGTTTAAAGAAATTACACGTGCCAACGCACTTAACAGAGTTCACATTGGACTTGATTACTTTGATGCAAGTATCAACCGTATCGGAGCATACATCGTAGGAACAAGAGCTACACAGAAGAGCGTTCTTTCTGCACTTCTTGAACCATTGGCAAAACTACGTGAATACGAAGATAAGGGACAGTGGTTTGAGCGTCTTGCTCTTCTTGAAGAAGCTAAGTCTCTTCCATTCGGTGCTGTATATGATTACTTCAACATGAAGCACAACATACCAGTAGGTGAAGAGTTTATAGCAGATGTTCAGCAATATGAAAAGAATGTTCTTTCAAAGAGAGCGTAAACAATGAATATTGCATTAGGACTTATTATCATAGCGATAGGAGCGTTCTGCCAATCAAGCTGTTACGTTCCTATCAATAAGATAAAGAACTGGAGTTGGGAAAGCTACTGGATTATCCAGGGAGTATTTGCCTGGCTCCTGCTTCCTCTTTTGGGAGCAATGCTTGCAATCCCTGCCGGACACTCAATGATTGAATTGTTCAGTCAAGATATGCATGCCACACTTATGACAATGTTCTATGGTGTGTTATGGGGTATCGGCGGTCTTACTTTCGGGTTATCAATGAGATATCTGGGAGTGGCTCTTGGCCAGTCGATAGCACTGGGTACTTGCGCAGGACTTGGAACAATCTTGGCTCCACTGTTTACAGGACATGCTAGTGATCTTACTACATCTGTAATAATCGGTGTCGTTGTAACGCTAGTTGGTATTGCAATAATCGGAATAGCTGGTTCGATGAAGGCTGCATCGCTATCTGAAGAAGAAAAGCGTGAAGCTGTGAAGGACTTTAACTTCACAAAAGGCATCATAGTAGCTTTATTAGCTGGTTTCATGTCGGCATGTTTCAACATAGGACTTGCACAAGGTTCCGATCTTCATTTCGAAGGTGTGAACCCAATGTTCATCTCATTGCCATCTACTTTCTTGGTTACCATGGGAGGATTTATCACAAATGCGATATATTGCTTCTATCAAAACCAGAAAAACCACACATGGAACGATTATGGTAAATCAAATGTATGGATTAATAATGTATTGTTCTGTCTGCTTGCAGGCGGTTTGTGGTACAGTCAGTTCTTCGGTCTGTCACTAGGAAAAGGATTCCTCACAGGAAGCCCAGCCCTACTCACATTCGCATTCTGCATTTTGATGGCGCTCAACGTAGTATTCTCTAATGTATGGGGCATCATTCTAAAAGAATGGAAAGGATGTTCTAGCAAAACTATCGTTGTGTTGATAACAGGAATATTGATACTGGTTGTATCATGTTTCCTTCCTCAGATCATAGATATGATATACAAATAATAACTAATTGCATCCAAACCGCATCATCGTACAATTATGTCCTTGATGCGGTTTTTGGGATATACACTTATAATGTGAGCCTTACCCTGTTTCATTTCAGCCTCCACAATTGTGCCATGACTGCAATGAAGTTTGAATCTCACATTCCATGACTTAGGCCAGGCTGGAAAGATAATGATCTTATCATTTGTTTCCTGAAGCAACATCTCTTGAATACCAATCATTCCTGAACCACCCCAATTATGATCGGGTGTCCAATCGTGTCCGGGTCCCCAGAAAGCAGGGAATCGATAATGTATGGGGCATCATTCTAAAAGAATGGAAAGGATGTTCTAGCAAAACTATCGTTGTGTTGATAACAGGAATATTGATACTGGTTGTATCATGTTTCCTTCCTCAGATCATAGATATGATATACAAATAATAACTAATTGCATCCAAACCGCATCATCGTACAATTATGTCCTTGATGCGGTTTTTGGGATATACACTTATAATGTGAGCCTTACCCTGTTTCATTTCAGCCTCCACAATTGTGCCATGACTGCAATGAAGTTTGAATCTCACATTCCATGACTTAGGCCAGGCTGGAAAGATAATGATCTTATCATTTGTTTCCTGAAGCAACATCTCTTGAATACCAATCATTCCTGAACCACCCCAATTATGATCGGGTGTCCAATCGTGTCCGGGTCCCCAGAAAGCAGGGAATCGATGTGGACCATTTTTTAATTTCAACGTATTCCACTTTGCTGCTTCATCAGTAAGTCCTAAACATGCAGCCCATATATTTGTCTGTTCCCAACCAGCATAGCCATTAAACTTTTTCACATAAGGGTCGTATTTCCATGTGTCAACAGCAACACTAAGACTATCACGCCCTACCCCAAACTTTCGCCAAGGAAAGACAGGATAAAGCATTGTCGGTTCTGTATTGTTTACACGTGCCCATACAACGGCAGGAGAAATCACTTTATGACCATCAACATCTCGATATGAAATATCGGGCCATATTGAAGACATTGCTTTGTAACGTGCCAATGTTGTACTATCAGCACCTATACCAGAAAGGTATTTAATAAGATTTTCTGTTACCGTTTTTAATCCACATACTGTTGAAGTTGGATTATAAGCCATTTTGAATGTCTCTGCTCCAGAACCAGGATATATCACTAAGTGACCATTATCATCAAGTTGCTTGCGTCCGTTACGTGAAGCCACATAACGATAATGCTGTTCAAAGAAATCAAGCGAAGACTCTATCCAAGGTACATATTCTGAAATATCTACTCCACCATAACTATTTGCGTCTAATGCCATTTGGCAAAATTCCAAAACGGTGTCCCAAGTATATTCCAACCAAGCATTATATTCAAGTCCTGCGTCGAAACCTTCAGGACGCTTAGTACCATATTCATCATACTCAGGAAGACCAAAATTCTCTAATTGCTCGGTGAATGCGGCACCACCATGATGCCAATAAACCTTACTGCGCAATTCTGCATTATGAAGAATACGTACATAGAAATCAAGTTGGCTCTTCATCGCGTCATAATCCCCACTTTTCAACATTGGCCAATAAAGCAATCGTTGATTCTGAGCCGTATGAGTGCCACCACCCCATCTGCGATAATCAGGAGTGAAGTCAAAATCTGTTTTTACATAAGATGGATCAAAGCAAAACAATCCACCATTGAATTTCGTTGGCCATTCACCAAGAGCATTACAACCCATCATATATCTGAAAAGCGTGTAATTTCGAGTAATCTCTTCAGCTTCTCCCTCTCCTTCAATATAACTGCGTTGCCACCATTTATTCCACCATGTTACAGAAGCTTCAAGGTCATTACGCTGGTTTATAGTTTTTACGATACCATCAAGTTTGTGATTCCAATCGGCAACACTACCTTGATTGTCAGTCAAAGCTATACATAACTCATGATGTTTTGAATTTGTACGTGAACAAAGATTATAACTTCGATAATCAGTATGATCATATACACCATCATTTGTTCCAGAATACTTTAAATTATTACCAAATATCCTTCCTCCAAAGATTAGATTCTTCAAAGGATTATACATTTCTGACTTATATTGTGAAAGATGTTGTTGCGCAACTGTCGCATCAAAAACTGTTGTATCAGGATTCTGATGGAAAAACGTTATGTTGCAATCTGATGGAGTTACGGTATCATGCGATGTAAAAACGCCTTTCGGTACACCAAATTTATATGAAGTCTGGAAACTTTCCTTTTTACTTATTTCTCGATTACGATATCGCCAATTGTGATAATCATATTCTACAGCAATAGTCTTTTTGCTATCAATACTTATATGAACAACAGGCTTGAATACATCTACCCAAAGTTTCACAGAAGTATTACGATCTGAAATAATAACATATCCATTATATACAGACAATCGTTGTGAGAAATTATGTGTTGTGTCAAGATTTGGAGTCAGTCTTATGCGAAATCGTCCTTGCTTTAAAAGAGTATTGTTCTCATCAAAAGATCCACTTCGGCACAAATAAAAATAAATATCACCATTTTCCACCCATACATTCATTCCAATACTTCCGCCGCCAACAGGCATGGATTCAGAAGAATTCTTACTTTGACTATGCCATACTACATCAGCAGGAATTCCCCAACCGAAAATTGGAATGAATAATAATAGTAAAAACAGTTTTCTCATTGTATATGCTAAATTATACGGCTGCAGTTCTTAGCTTTATCATTCCTCTATGAACAAGATTGCGCACTGAATGATAATTCATATTCATGATATCACATATTTCATCATACTTGCGTTCATCAAGATAATAAAGTTGAAAAGCCTCACGTTGTCTTGGTGTCAATGTATTCAAAAGGTATACAATCTTTGCATGACCCAATCGTTCGCTCTCAGCATCTAAATAAGCTTTTTCTACATCATCAGACATGTGCATATTTTTTGCTCTGTCCAATTCAATAACATTATTATACGATGCTTTGCGAAACTCATCAAGCAGACGGTTTCGCAAAGATACTATTAAATAGGAACTTACAGAAGTAATCTTCAGTGAATCCCTGCGATCGAGCATCTTTACAAACACATCCTGTATGCAGTCCTTTATAAGTTCCACATCAGACGTGATGCAACGACCATAATTCAACATTGTCTGAAAATACATACTATATAATTCAGAGAAGGCTGCGTCATCACCAAATTGGTAAGCTCGCAGTAAAACAAGCGAACTCTTTTCGTTGTTAATAGCAGATGTAGGCATTTAGGTATTCTTTAGGTTTTATTTCAATTGCAAATGTACCTAAATAACTTATTAAGGTTTTGTAAAATCAGATATAAAAATGGGAAAAATTGGTATTTTCCCCATTTTTATTACCATTTTAGGTGCTATATCATCTTTTTCTTAGCCAATAAATGCCTTTTGAAGAAATAAGATAATTGCCATCTATAGAAACACCAGTCTTCGCTTTTTTCAGTTCTCCGCTCTTAGAATCTATCTCTAAAATATCATATATACCTTTTGAAATAGAAACCTTTATCGCATTGTTTTCTGTTCCAATATATGCTACGGCATCCTTTCCACCACTAATCATATAAACATTATCCTTGTGGAAAGATGGTTGCATTGCTGCAACACTATGCAGAAATTGCTTATCCTTAACAGGAATATCAGGACAAGAACCTCCAGCCATCAACACAGCCCATGCCATTTCTGTATAACTATTAGCGTAATACATCACAGCTTTGTCTGGCCATGCAGTGCGACATTCAGAAACACTACGATATACATCAGCAAAACTAACGCCGCCAGCCCTTGTGTTGCGCATAGCCTGACGAGGAGCGAGATTCATACCACCCTTTGGAGCATAGAGTCCACGGCTATTATAAAACCATTGCTCAATGTTTATGATATCAATAGTCTTTGCCAAATCTTTATTCTGCATAATAGAATCCTGAACATCTTTATTTACTGCTAGTGACACTAAAACTTTCTTATGATTCTGCTGTTCCCATTCAGACACAGTCTGCAACCAGAACTTCACAAATTTGTAAGGCCCAGTAAACTCTTCACCTATTGAATGAATGACATTTGGTTTATTGGCAAAAGCATCTAAGACTCCATAGATATAATTACGATGCAGTTCACGAAGATGACTATTGTTTACATCATAAAAATTATCTGCCATAAAGATTCGTTTATCACCAGTGAAAGGTACTGGTTCTGGAAACTCTGTGCCATTGATATTGTTGGCAGAACGCCAAGGGCAATCAACCCAGTGTGCGCCAGCTTCCAATATATTATGCTGGAAATAATGCTGATTCATCAAAATCATTCCATTATCAGCCTCACAATCAGCAAACTTATTAAGACGATAGAAATACCATTCATTTTGTCTTGACAAATCATATTTACTCAATCCATCCCAAGCTGTATCCTTTCCACTACGTGCAAAAGGCTGTTCATAGAAAGGTCCCCAGACATCACCATCACGTCTTCTCACACGTTCGTGATCATCACGTCTTCTGTCATACCATAAACCATAATTCTGACTATACAAAACATTGTTATCACGTTTCATATTCTTCACAACACTATCAATACGATCTGTAGTTCCATACATTTCCATTCCTGGAACAAATCGTGTAACAGCATAAGGAAGTTTTGGGAATGCTGAATATTTCACTCTTCCATTCCACCAAGGACTATTATGTCTACCACCCACAAGAAGACTTCCGTTTACAAGAAGTTTTCCATTCACAATAGAATATTCATATTTAGCAATTTCAGCCTTTTTATCGGTCTTTATTGCATCAACATTCTTTGATTTTGCTGGAGATACATTAGCCACAAATTTAGCACTATCTATCCACAAGCGCATTGTAATACGTGGCAACTTAGCATTAGCAATCATAACCTTTGCCTGTTCTGCCGTTGGACTACTCGACGCATCCGTATTGCGCTCAAGAGTTCGTGTTATATCATTAACATCTCTTCCCAAACGCTTCTTCAATTGTTCTGCGAAAAGACTCCATGGCTTCACGTGATTATTTGATTCATCATAAGCTCCTGTCCCACAAAATTGCGCCCAACAACCATATACATAATTATTTGATCCATCAGGAAGACTGTCGGCGAAGATTCCACTTGCAGTACTTTGATATACGGTTGAATTGGTAGAATTCCATCCAATTCCATACTTTTCTATGCCAAGATTACACAGTTTTATGTCGTTACCATCAATATTAACATCATCGAAAAGCAAACCAGAAGCAAAACTTCCAACTGAGCCGCTAAATCCTAAAGACTCATAACTGTCACACTGCACAAAGGCATTTGGCCCTGCTGCGATATAACCTGCCGCAAAATCATTGATTCCATGTTCACTATATAATCTTTGAAACAGACATTTCTCACCAAACGTAAGGAATGTGCGACGTCGATAACCACCAATCTCTGAAACAGGAGCCAGCGACTTGCAATCCTCTACAGTAATCTGACTACCGCTTCGCTGAATAACTACCGCCGAACCAGACAAATGCATAAAATTAATCATTCTTACCCAGCAATCCTTTGCATTGGCAAGATAAACACCATTCCATGCATGATCTTCATCCTTAGGATATGACTTGTTATAATCTGATTCAATCGTGATATTCTCGATTCCTGAATTTTCTATTCTACCACTCCAGTTGTAACGAAGCATGATGCAGTCTTTATCATAAGATATTGGCAATGGGGCATCAAAAGTTTGCTGTCCATTTACAACATCTGCTATCTTTCGTGTGAATTCCAAATCAGCTTCACCGGGATGCCATCCCCAATAGCCTAAATCCAATCCTCCACCAAAGTTTCCACATTTCATAAGGTTAATCCATTTCTGAGTAGATTTCCTTACGACAATCACATCGTCACCTTTTCTGGCGTTGCCATGAATCGTATCTGTAATAGTACGATTAGCCTTTCCCTCAATATAGACAACAGCTCCACGGTCAACACCTTTCTTCAACAAGAAAGTTTCACCTTTTTGAGTTCCACGAATCACAACACCAGAGGTATTGATACGCAATGGTTCAGACAATTCAAAACGTCCTTTTCCCAAGAGTATTGCACCACGTAAACCTGTTTTCTTATCAGGTTTCAATGAAGCCACATAATCAATGGCTTTTTGGATGCGTGAACTTTGATCACCACCATGCCATCCCACATAGACTTTTACATCTGCATTTGGAATTGGTTGTTGCGACATGCGGTAACCAACATAACTGTAATCTAATGGGAAGGGTTGCGCATAACAATACGCAACCCCAACCATAAACACCAATATGGCAATTATCTTTTTCATCAAAAACGTAATTATTTCTGTTTCTTTGCTGCCTCAATGCGCTGATTCCAGCCATCACGCTCACTTTTCAGATCATATCCACGGGCTGTAAGCCAGTTGTTGATACGTCCTTTATACTTACCAAACCAAGCGTGTTTGCTTTTTGAATCACTTGCATCGATGGCAAATTCACGAGCTTCTTTCAACCAATTAAGAATCTGAAGTTTTTCATTTTCTTTTAATTTTGGTATCATCTCAAGGTGTGCCTTATAAGTTTTAGGAACGACACCGTATGTCATACCATCCTTAATGGCTTCAATCTGAGCATCGTTAACGT